>NZ_JAUBRH010000059.1:0-40818 GCF_036701775.1 Microcoleus sp. N9_A2
TGTCATTGGTTTTCTCACAGGATGGTCTTGGATTTTACATTCTTTATCTCTAGCACATCTTTAAAAAAATGGTATAAGATGCAAGTTTCAGTGGAAAGTGCTGTTTAAGGACATCAGAAATTGGTGAAGTTGGCCCGCCCCTTAGGCGGAATAAGTCTGTTGCGTAGATAAGCTCCCATTACTGATGACAGGCGCACATTAAGCTGGACAGTATCTTAGGCTCTCGATCTTTTGATCGGGAAAGCCTGCATTGACAAGGTTAGTCTTCCATTGCCTGTCGGTTCTTTCATAAATCGGAGTACATCTGGAGCAAACAATGACATCAACAGTCTTAGGTATAGACATCAGTAAAAGAGACTTTCATGTCTCATTGCTGACTGAAAGTCGTGCGACTAAACCCAAAAAGTTTACTAACAATACTCAAGGGTTTGAAAGTTTACATAACTGGCTCAAACAACAAAGTGTAGTCGAGCTCCATGCTTGTATGGAAGCTACTAGCATTTTGGCGTGAAGCTTTAGCCGAATTTCTGTATGGGGCTGGGTTTCAGGTAAGTATCGTCAATCCGGCCCGGATTAAGGGGTTTGCTAAAAGCGAACTTCTGCGAACTAAAACCGACTCCGTAGATGCAGCACTGATTGCTCGTTTTTGTGCTGCGATGAAACCGGCTCTGTGGACACCAACGGCGCCCGAAGTCAAGGAATTACAAGCTTTGTTGCGACGGCTAGAATCAGTCACAGAAATGATGACGATCGAACAAAACCGTTTGGAGACAGCTACGCCAACTGTTGCTGGGCTTACCCTTGCACATTTGGAGTACCTAATCATGGCAACAAAAACTGATCAAAAAACTGATTAGCGACCATTTTGACCAACATCCACATTTAAAACAACAACGCGACCTTTTGACCTCAATTCCCGGAATTGGTGAACAGACGGCATCCGTATTGTTAGCGGAAATTCGTGATGTTTCCGATTACAACAATGCCCGTCAATTAGCCGCTTATGCTGGTTTAACTCCCTGTGAACGCAGTTCTGGGACTTCGGTTAAAGGCAAAACTCGTTTGTCCTGCACCGGAAACGTCCGACTACGAAAAGCCTTGTATCTGCCTGCGGTAGTGGCGATGCGTCACAATCCGTTACTCAAGGCCATGAGTGAGCGATTATTGGGTCGTGGCTGGCGTCAAAATGCAGGTGATTGGCGCTCTGATGAGGAAATTGGTGCATTTGGCTTTTGGGATTTTAAAGTCCCAAAAGCCTTTTGACCCTAATTATTTACTCGCTACCCCTTGACAGTTCAAGACAGTATCTACAAGTATTGTGGTTAATTTACCGAACACGATAAGACTACTGACTACTGACTATTGACTGCGGACTAATGACTAATGACTGCCTAATCGCAGCGCCAAATCTTGATCGTCTCATCCGCGCTGCCGCTGGCGAGTAAATTGCCCGAAGGTGCGATCGCCACCGAGTACACCGTACCCGAATGTCCCTTCAGACTGCTCAACAACTCCCCCGTCTGCAAATTCCAAATATTAATCGTATTATCATCGCAGCCGCTAGCCAAAGTCAAACCGTCCCCACTGATAGCAACCGAATCGCCCCGACTCACATAATTCTGCAAAATATGCAGCGCCTCATTCGTTCCTAAATTCGCTACACCCTTTCCCTTCCCAGAATTAGTATTTAAAATCCGCAACAAACTGCCGGTATGCAAATTCCGCAGCTTAATCGTATAATCATTGCTGACGCTAGCAAGAATCTGACCATCCGGCGCGATCGCCACAGAATTCACCCCAACACTCAAACCCGAAAGAGTCCGCAGTAACTTGCCACTTTCCACATCCCAAACCTTGCTCGTCGCATCCGAACTGCCGCTCGCCAAGATCTTACCATCCGGGCTAAAAACCACCGCATTCACATTGTCAGCATGACCCCTCAAAGTCCGTAGCAACTCACCAGTCCGCAAATTCCAAAGCTTAATCGCATTATCAGCCCCACCGCAGCTAGCAATTAGCTGGCTCTTCGGATTAACCGCCACCGAATTCACCTCCATAGAATGTCCCGGAAAAGTACACAATAAATCACCGTTATACAAATTCCAAAACTTAATTGTTTCGTCCGAACTGCCGCTGACCAACATTTTTCCGTCCGAGCTAATAGCCACAGAATTTACGCGATCGGAATGTCCCGTCAGAGTGCCAATTAATTCCCCTGTTTCTAACTTCCAAATCTTAATAGTTTTATCCCAACTGCCGCTAGCCAGAATTTTGCCGTCAGGGCTAATCGCCAGAGAATTCACAAAGGATGAATGTCCCGGGAGCGTATATACACACCGCCATTTCTGATGTTTTAATTTGTGAGCTAATTCCTTCACCCGCTTAGATACCGCCTCAGCTTCCTGTCTGCGTTTGAGTTCAGCCTCCTCCAAACGCTGGCGTTCCGCCCTAGCTTTCGCCTCTCGCAGCGCCAGCCGCCGCATCTCTCCCTTATAGACTATTCGCTGCTGCTCCTGAATTTCTTTAAGAGTTTCAATATACGGTTGGGCCCAATCTTTAGAAAACCATTCCTGAGCAAATTCCGCCTCTAATTTAAATAACTGAGGTTCGTGAGTAAAATCGATATTTAAATAATACAAATCAGCTAAAAAAGCCGCCAATAACTTGTGAATAGTCACAATTATTTGCCGAATAATCCGCAGGCTCAGCTTTTTGTCTTTCCCCTGCGCTTCTAACTGGTGATAAACCTCTTCCCAATTCCAAGGCTGCATCGCCACTAGAGAAACGCTCTGATTGATGACTCCCCAAAAACCAACATGAAAATTAACTTCATAATCGCTGATATCGCTGTACAGTATAGCTGTCGGTACGGGAGACAACACAGTCTGCAACCGCTCCACATCAATATCAGAAATCGATTTTTTGAAATAGTCTCCGTAAAACTGAACCGGGCACAAATCTCCCTGGGGGGGGTAGTGCTGGTTCAAAAAAGCTCTTAACTTAGCCGGCAGCTCGATATTCAGATTGTGGCGAAACGAATCGGGGCAATCTTCGCTAATTTTTGCGGGAGCAACTAACAGCAGCAATCGGTGCTGCTGCTGCTGCAAAATCTGTTCAGTTTCCTGCCTGCTCAAATTAGAAAACCAGTTGTCCCTGTCCCAAATAGTTTGAATTTCGCTCAGCTTAACTCGAATTGCTTCTGATTGAAACTCCCGCATTAAGTCGCGGCAAAGCCGACTAATTGCCCGTTTATCTCTTACTTCTTGTGCCTTAATTCGATTAGCGCGTTCTTCCTTTACCCATTCTTCTGCGTCGGCGACGGCGATTAATTCTTGTTCTCTAGCCTGCTGCCGCTGCAAATATCTCACTTGTGCTTTAATCCAGCGGGGGTCTTTTTTGATTTGCTGGTTTAAAACTGAAGAACCAGACGGCTCAATTTCTGCATAGCGTTCGTTGACAGCGCTTGCTCCCAATCTTTCTCCCAATTCAGAGGCTACAGGCTTCAACAGTTCAATTAGGGTGTCTGAGACTGGGCGGGGTAAGGACATACCAGTTAAAACTTTTTCTTAGTTAAGGACGATCGCGCGAGTCAGGCATATCTCGCTGAGGCGGGGACTCTTGGCAGGGCTATTACATTTGGGCGATCGGCCGATGGTAGTCGTAGGGCGTATCGTGCAGCCGCGCAAGTTGACCACTTTAACTCAATAATACTATTTATACACTTTACATTTTACCCCAAATCTGGCTCGAAAGCACCGAGGGAAAAGACATCAGGATATGCGATCAACCCTGAGTTCCCCCAATTTGTTTTTTTTGTTGCCTTTTGACTCGCTCTTGTCTATAATCGTACTTCACAACCCTAATTACGGTATTCCGACCTAATAACCGTACTTTTACGAGAGGAACAAATATAATGAGCCCGTGGCAACGCCTAACTCAACACCTTCACTGGCCACAACAGCCACCAGCCAGCACAAATCAATCATTTACGGCGCTGAAAAGATTTGTGTCGCTATTTTTAGTGGGAATAACTTTAAGTCTGGCCGTTGCATCCTGCGGCCAGGGAACCACCAACAATCCCGCAGCCACTCCAGGCGGTGCTAGCCCAGCAGCCAACAAAGGCAACGTAGAATTAACCCTAGTATCCTTCGCCGTCACCAAAGCCGCCCACGAAGCCATTATTCCCAAATTCGTAGAACAATGGCAAAAAGAAAAAGGCCAAACCGTCACCTTCAACCAAAGCTACGGCGGTTCCGGCTCCCAAACTCGGGCCGTAATTGACGGTTTAGAAGCAGATATCGTACACCTAGCCCTCGCCCTCGACACCGCAAAAATCGAAAAAGCCGGACTAATTCAACCTGGGTGGGAAAAAGAAGTCCCCAACGAAGGCATAGTCAGCAAATCCGTAGGAGCAATAGTTACCCGCGAAGGCAATCCCAAAGGCATCAAAACCTGGGAAGATTTAAGCAAAGACGGAGTAAAAGTGATTACTGCCGATCCCAAAACATCAGGCGTTGCCCGTTGGAATTTCCTCGCACTTTGGGGCTCGGTTGTTAAAACCGGAGGAGACGAAACCAAAGCATTAGACTTTACTAACAAAGTCTACAAAAACGTCCCGATTCTGACTAAAGATGCCCGCGAAGCCACTGATGTATTTTTCAAACAAGGGCAAGGCGACGCCTTAATTAACTACGAAAACGAGATTATTCTGGCTGGTGAGAAAGGCGAAAAACCGACTTATAGTATTCCCGAAGTCAATGTGTCGATCGACAATCCGATTGCCATTGTCGATAAAAACGTTGATAAACACGGTACTCGCGAAGTCGCCGAAGCATTTGTCAAGTTTCTCTACACCCCAGAAGCTCAGCGAGAATTTGCCAAAGTAGGCTTCCGCCCAGTAGATGCGACAGTAGCGGCGGAACCAGAATTTGTCAAAAAATATGCCCCCATCAAAACCCTATTTACAGCTCAAGACTTAGGAGGTTGGGCAGATATTCAGCAGAAATTCTTCGATGACGGAGCTGTTTTTGACAAAATCCAAGGTTCAATTAGATAGTAAAAAAATAGAATGCCCTGATCCCCGACTTCCCCGAAGTTGTCGGGGCTCTAAAAGATTCACTATTCTTGACAACTCAAAACTATTCACTTATGGCTGTATCATCTCCTACCAGCAACCCTCAATCTCCTATTCAGAATATCAAAAGGGCGATCGGCAAAATCACATTACCTTGGGGAATCACCCTAGGCTACCTCAGCTTAATGCTATTGCTCCCAGTTGCAGCAATGCTGCTGAAAGCCAGCACAGCAAACCCCGCCGAATTTTGGAAAATTGCCACAAGCCCGATCGCCCTTTCCGCCTACGATGTCACCTTCTTTACGGCATTAATTGCAGCATTAATTAACGGAGTATTCGGCACATTAATTGCCTGGGTATTAGTCCGCTACGACTTTCCCTTAAAACGGGTTGTCGATGCAGCAGTCGATTTACCTTTTGCACTGCCCACCTCCGTCGCCGGTTTAACTCTCGCCACAGTTTACAGCGATAACGGCTGGATCGGCGGGCTATTTGCACCCTTGGGAATCAAGATCTCATTTACTCGCTTGGGCGTAGGAATAGCGATGATATTTATTTCCTTGCCCTTTATCGTGCGGACTGTACAGCCAGTTTTAAAAGAAATGGAAAAAGACATAGAAGAAGCAGCTTGGTGCTTGGGTGCTTCTCAATTTCAAACCTTCTGGCGAGTAGTTTTACCGCCGCTGTTGCCGTCTATTTTAACCGGGGTTGCCCTCGGATTTTCGCGAGCGGTTGGCGAGTATGGCTCTACTGTGATTGTAGCTTCTAACATACCCTTCAAAGATTTAATCGCCCCGGTTTTAATTTTCCAAAGGTTGGAACAGTATGACTATGCAGGAGCAACAGTTATCGGCACTATCCTGTTAGCTATTTCGCTGACAATGCTGTTCGCAATAAATCTATTACAAGCATGGAGAAGACGCTATGACGGCTAATATAAATTCACCCGCTGATTACAAGTTTCCGCCCGGTGGTTCTAGTCGGAGTAAAGAGAAAGCCTGGGTAAAACCAACTTTAATCGGAATTGCGAGCGGCTATCTTGCTCTCGTCTTATTCATCCCCATGCTCAACGTTTTTTACCAAGCTTTCAGAAAGGGATTTGAGCCATTTTTGTCTAACTTAACCTCGCCAGATTTTCTGCACGCAGCGCAACTTACCCTGGTGATTTCTCTGATTGTCGTGCCTGTAAATACAGTCTTCGGTTTGTGTGCAGCCTGGGTAATTGGCCGCAATAAATTTCGGGGGCGCACGCTATTAATCAGCATTTTAGACGTGCCGTTTGCCATATCTCCCGTAGTTGCAGGTTTAATGATTGTACTGCTTTACGGTCGGGTGGGATGGTTCGGGCCGTGGCTGGAGGCTGCCAATATCAAGGTTATTTTTGCCTTCCCTGGAATGGTGCTGGCTACTGCTTTTGTTACCTTGCCTTTTGTGGCCCGCGAAGTAATTCCTGTTTTGGAAGAAGTGGGGACAGATCAAGAAGAGGCTGCGAAAACTTTGGGAGCAAATGACTGGCAAATTTTCTGGAATGTCACGCTTCCGAGTATTCGCTGGGGATTACTTTACGGAGTAATTTTGACGAATGCTAGAGCAATGGGAGAATTTGGAGCCGTCTCTGTGGTGTCGGGAAATATTGCTAAAAAAACGCAAACTTTGCCTTTGTTTGTAGAGGATGCTTACAAGCAGTACGCGACGCAAGCCGCATTTTCAGCGGCGGTAGTTCTAGGTCTTTTAGGAGTTGTTACCCTTGTACTTAAGGAGATTTTGGAACGAAAAACTAGCATTAAGGAAGTTGAGGAATAGTCAGTTGTCAGTTGTCAGTTGTCATGTCAGTTGTCAGTTGTCAGTTGTCATTGGTCTAGATAACTTGCGCACCAATATCCAAAAAACCTGGTTTTTGAATCTGGCAAATGGATTATAGCGGTTCTCACAAAAGTGAGGTATGCCCTATGCCCTATGCCATATACCCTATGCCCTATCCCGGATAGTACCTCATCTTTCTGAGAAAGGCTATAAACAGTGAAACTAAGATACGGCACTGTCAAACTACTGTAGTTGCTCGCTTCACCAATAGCTTGTTCGTGATACCTAAAGACTAAAAAAATGCCCCCGCCAGCGATAGTTCTGAAGAGCTATATTGGTGCAAAATGTAAACAGAAATAAAGATTAGGAGGTCGAAATGTTAAATCAAAACGCTAGCGGATCGGCATTTGAGCCGATCGACAATTTCAACCAAACTCAACCAGACAACCGGCACGCTCAGCCCGCAGACAGCAGACAAACTCAAACCCGCATTCGCATTCGCATTCCTAAAGAATACCATCAGGAACCTGTAATTTCTAACCTGATTTCGGAACAGGGTTTGACGGTAAATTTTAATGCAGCTTTGTTGGGTGTCAAAACTTCTGATGACGGTTGGTTTGATTTGGAACTTATCGGTACAAGTCAACAGATTGAAAGTGCTCTCATTTATCTCAACGATTTAGATGTGGAAATCTGGAGCAATTCCAATCATCCCGATGAAGAAACTTGGTGATTTGTCAGTGGTCAGTTGTCAGTGGTCAGTTGACAGTTGACAGTTGACAGTTGACAGTTCAAATAACCAGTAACCAGTAAGCTGTCGCGCATTTAAATTGTATATTCAGGGCGGGCGGAACACCTCACTGATAGTTCGATCGTTTTGTAACAGACAATTTAAATGCTGGACAGCTTACCCAATAACTCATAACTATCGATCGCCCTCAGTAATTTTTCTAATTGACATATTTTATAAAATATGGTACTAACTTTGTTTTAAAATTAAAATCTTTGTGCAGGTATCATAAAAAATTTTTGTAAAAGCCGGAACAACATCCCCCTTTCAGACTTCTAAGTAATCAAATTAAGTGATTTATTGTCGCGAATCACAAAAATGCGTTTTTGTCAACAGGGAACTTAGGTTGAACCAGGGGCGGGCGATCGACTCTATCGACACCAGAAAAAGATAGATCGCTGCTGTGCTGGGTTTGTGCTATGAATTTGATGTGTGCGTGTACCAGGAGTATTTAATTTATGAAATTTCATCAAGAACGGAAACACCAGTTACTTTTCGTAGATACAAAAGTTAAAGATTACCAAAATCTAACAGAAAGTATAAACTCTGATACAGAAGTTATTATTCTCAAGGGCGATCGGGACGGCATCAAGCAAATCGCTGAAACACTCAAACAGCGGCAAAACATTGCAGCCGTCCACATTTTGTCTCACGGCGCAGCAGCCAGCTTGCAACTGGGAACCACAGAACTCAATTTCAGCAATATTGAAAGCTACCGCAATTATTTAGAAACATGGTTTGCTTTACCAGCGGCCTCGGCAAACTCGAACTATTCAACTACAGCTAAACCCGAAATTCTGCTTTACGGTTGCAACGTTGCCGCCACAGAAGCCGGTGTGGCCTTCGTAGAAAGGCTGAGTCAGCTAACAAAAGCAAATATTGCGGCTTCGGATAATTTGACTGGTAGTGCAGCCCTGGGTGGAGACTGGGAACTAGAAGTCACTACGGGGAAAATAGAAACACCTTTGGCATTTTCCCAAGAAGCGAGAGAAGCTTATAGCGGGGTGCTAGCTGACTTAAACCAGAGTGCTGGCGACTTTGGCGCACTGCAAAATGCCATCAATGTTGCCAACATCAATGCTGGGATTGACACAATTACCCTGACTGCGGATATCACCCTCGCGGGGCTGCTGCCAAAAATTAGTGACAACACCAATATCATTGGCGGAGGTTTTGCCATCAGGGGCGGTAGTAATTTCCGCGCCTTCGTAGTTGATAGCGGTGCAAACCCAGTCAACATCTCCAACCTCACCATTGATTCTGCAAGAGCATTAGGTGGCAACGCACCAGTTGGTGGTGGTGGCGGCGCTGGCGGTTTAGGCGGCGCACTTTTTATCAATACTGGCAGCGTAATTGTTGACAGAGTGACTTTCTCGAACAACCAGGCTATCGGCGGTAACGGTACTCTTGGCAGCGGTGGCGTTGGTGGCAACAGCGACTTAAATACTGGTGTTCCTGGTGGCACTCCTGGTGCGGCCGGGATCGGTGGTGTTGGTGGTGTTCCTAATGGCGTTGGCGGCACTGGTGGCACCGCTGGTAATGGTAGCCCTGGCTTCCCTGGTGGCACTGGTGGCATTGGTGGCATTGGTGGTACTGGTGGAGCCACCACCGGTAATGGTGGGCCTGGCAGTGCTGGTGGGATTGGCGGCGCCGGAATCTTCGGCGGCGGTGGTGGTGGCGGTGGTGCTGGCGGTGCTGGCGGTGCTGCTGCTGGTGCTCCTGGCGTTGCTGGTGCTCCTGGCCTGGGCGGTGCTGGTGGTGCTGGCGGTGTTGGCGGCGGTGGCGGTGCTGGCGGTGCTGGCGGTGCTGGCGGTGTTGGCGGTGCTGGTGGCTTGGGTGGTGGCGGTGGTGCTGGTAGCACTGGTGGTGCTGCTGGTGCTGCTGGTGGCGGTGCTGGTAGCATTACTGCAGGTGGTGGCGGTGCTGGTTTGGGTGGTGCGATTTTTGTCGGTGGCGGCAGCTTGACCTTGACCAACAGCACCTTGTATAGCAATGCAGTCACGGGTGGAAATGCTGGTGATGCTACCGCAGGTGCGGGTACAGCAGCAGGCGGTGCAATTTTCGTTAACTTAGGTGCAGCAGCTACGCTGACTAACAACACGATCGCCTATAACTCTGCTACAGCGGCTACTGTTGGCGCGCCGGCTAGTCTGATTGCTAGATCCGGAGGAATTGACAACGGTGGTACTGTCACGGTCAAGAATACGATCGTCGCTGGCAACACTGCTGCTACCAACACCGATGTTACAGGAGCATTCACAGCGAACAACAACCTGATTGGACTCCTCACGGGGAGTACAGGTTTTGCGGCTACTGAGCAATTAGCAGTTCCTATCGCAAGTGTATTAGCACCAGCCGCCGCAGCCGGACTCAACGGCGCAACTGCTGCTCCTTTCACCCTTGCCCTAGTTGACAATAGCCCTGTAACTACCAGCAGCAACCCTGCCATTGGTGGAGGCGACCCAACCATAACGGCAGTGGGCGCTACTGCTTTCGACCAACGTGGCACAGGTTTCCCTCGCAAAATTGACAATACTCTCGTTGGTAAACCCATTATTGACATCGGTGCTTACGAGTACGGGCCAGTTGTTCAGGGTCAGAAATTCAACGATATCAACGGCGACGGCGTTAAAGCTGCGACAGATCCAGGTTTAGGTGGATGGACTATTACCGCAGAAACTAAGACTGCTGTTAGCTCTGCGGTTGCTGCAACTTTGGGTCAATACACCCTCACGGATACTAAGGCAAATACTGCGATCGCCGAAACGTTACAACCAGGTTGGGTACAGACTTTAGCGCCAACAGTGACCACTGGTACTGCTGATGTCTCTAACGCCGACTTCGGCAACTTCCAGAAAACATTGATCGCGGGCAAAACCTACACCGATCTCGCGGGCAATGGCTTCACGCCCGATGACACCGTATTAAACGGCATCACCGTTAACTTATACCAAGACACCAACGCCAACGGCACGCTAGAAGTCGGCACAGATACTGTTGTCGGCACAGCGCAAACGACTGCGGGAACAGGAGATTACACATTCTCGGATATAGGCCCCGGCAATTACCTGATACAAGCCACTGCCCCAGCCAACTCCAGCATCTCTTTCCCCGCTGCGGCAATTCTCGTTAGTGCCCAAAGCGGTACTCCCATCACCGGTCAAAACTTCGGCGTTTTCCAAAACATCACCGTTAGCGGCACCAAATTCACCGACCTCACAGGCAACGACTTCAGTCCCGACGATACGCCCCTGAACGGTACTACGATTCGGTTGTTCAAAGATACTAACGATAACAGCACTTTAGATAGCGGTGATGCGGAAATCGCCTCTCAAGTTACCGGAACAGCGCCAGCGGCTGCTGGCACTTATAGCTTTGCCAACGTCGGCTCTGGTCGGCAATTTGTGAGAGAAGACGTGCCGACTGGTTTCTCACAAACCGCAGGCCCGACTTTTTATCCCATTAACCCGGTCAGCGGCACAAACATTACGGCTCAAGACTTCGGCAACTTCCAGTTCGGCAAAATCGGCGGCCTCAAATTTAATGACCTCAACAAAAATGGCACCCAAGATGCGCCAGCAGAACCACCGCTAGGAGGCTGGACAATTTACTTGGATGCCAACAACAACGGCGTGCAAGACCAAGTACCAGCAGAAACAGGCACCAACGCCACCGTCACCGATGTCGCGGGTAACTACCAGTTCACCAACCTGCCAGCCGGCACTTATACAGTGCGGGAAGTGCCACAAACCGGCTGGACGCAAACTGTGCCCCCCGTCAATGCAGCCACGCCTACTCTTTCCGGCGCGTTTACGATCGCAGTCACCAGCGGCACCGACTCCCAAAACAACAACTTTGGCAACTTCAAACCCAACTCGATTAGTGGTCTGAAGTTCAATGACATCAACGACAATGGCATCCAAGATGTCCCAGCAGAAACAGGACTACCTAATTGGCAATTCTTCCTCGATACCAACGATAACGGTACTCTCGACACCGGGGAACCGAACACCCTCACCGATGCCGCCGGCAGCTACAAATTTCTAGATTTGTCAGCAGGAACCTATAAGGTGCGGGAAGTCTTGCAGCCTACTTGGACGCAAACTACCCCCGACCCGGCGGACATCACTGTCACCAGCGGTCAAGACATCGCTAATATCAACTTCGGCAACTTCCAGTCGAGCACGATCAGCGGTCAAAAATTCAATGACCTCAACAACAACGGCGTTAAGGATGCCGGAGAATTGGGGCTAGGTAACTGGCAAATATTCCTCGACAGTATCAATCCCGATGGCATCTTTGAGCAGGGCGAACCGACTACCATCACCGATGTAGCGGGCAACTACACTCTCCGAGATATACCCGCAGGTACTTACCAGGTAAGGGAAGTCCAGCAAAACGGCTGGACGCAGACGACCCCTAACCCCGCCCCCGTTACGGTTAATCCCTCCGATAACATCACGGGCATTGACTTCGGCAACTTCCTGCCCCAACCCGGGGCGATCCAAGGTCTGAAGTTCCAAGACACCAACAACAATGGTACTCAGGATGCTGGAGAACCGGGTTTACCCAATTTCCAAATTCAGTTAACCAATGTCGTAGCTGGAACTGCTCCTGATCCTGTTACTACTACCACAGACAACAGTGGCAACTACCTTTTCCCAAACCTAACGCCGGGAACCTACCGTGTCCGGGAAGTCAACCAAACTGGGTTTACCCAAAGCACACCCGAACCCGCCGATATCACCCTAACTTCGGGCGCTATTATCAGCGGCATCAACTTCGGGAACTTCCCAGCGCCGACGCCGACGCCGACTCCGCCGCCGACGCCGACTCCGCCGCCGACGCCACTGCCACCTGCACCTGTACCGACGCCTGCACCGACGCCGACACCTGCACCTGCACCGACGCCGACGCCTGCACCTGTACCGACGCCGACGCCTGCACCTGTACCGACGCCGACGCCTGCACCTGTACCGACAGATTTGGTTTGCCCTGAGAACTTCCCCAGGATCGCTACTCCCAATGATCCCGGCACTTCTTCAGCGGGTAATGCGATCAATGGCCCTAACGGCGACGATACGATCTTGGGTAGTGCCGGCAGTGACTCTATCTTCGGATTGGGCGGCAACGATTTGATATTTGGCCGAGGGGGCGGCGACTACATCAATGGCAATATAGCCAACGATACTGTCTACGGAGGCATCGATAACGATACTCTCTTCGGTGGCAAAGGCTTTGACCTGATTTTTGGCGATCGCGGTAACGATACGATTTATGGCAATCGTGGCAACGACTCTATTTCTGGCGACGAAGGCAATGACTTATTGTACGGGGGCAAAGCCGATGACGTAATTTTGGGAGGCGCTGGCGACGACGTGCTATTTGGCGATCAAGGCAATGACATTCTCTGCGGCGGCGAGGGTAACAATACCTTAATTGGCGGCAGCGGCGATGATTTGCTTTTTGCTGACACCGGCGATGACTTGCTCTTTGGCGGCATTGGCAGCGATACCCTCGTCGGCGGCAGTGGCAGCAATGGCTTTGTTTTGTCAGCGGGCGGAGGAATTGACACCATTATCAACTTCACCGCAGGAGTTGATTCGATCAACTTGGTGGGAGGCTTGGACTTCAATCAACTGTCATTGACCGAAACTAATGGCTCGACGGCGATCGGGCTTGCCAACAGCGACCAGATTTTGGCTATAGTGACGGGCGTGCAGCCGATCCAGTTATCGGCGAGCAGTTTTAGCTTGCTGGTTTAGTCCGCAGATAAAACTCGGCAGTTGCAACCGATCCGACACTTGCCTGTCGTCCCAGCAGAGACAGACTATCGGGAAGCAGAGCCTCGAAGCATTGGTTTCGAGGCTTTGCCAAAGAAGGGGAACGAATTCCGTTCCCCTTCTTTGGTCAAATTTGTTCGAGATATTTCAGCAAGTCGGCCATTTCTTGCGGACTCGGTTGAAACTGTGGCATTGGTGGGGTTTGCCCGCTGGTGACTTGCCGGATCAGATCGAATTCGGATTTGCGCTCGGACACTCCGTGCAAGTTGGGCCCGACTTGACTGTCTGAAACGGATATGTGACAACCCGCACAGTTCATTTGAAAGATGGCGGAACCCTGAAACGGGTTGCCCGTGAGGGATAGTACGCTTTTGACGTAGGGATCGGCGACTTGAAATTGACGAATTATTATACTCGCCAATATGATGGCAAGTAACACCGCGATCGCAAATATGGCAATGCGCTCGATCGGGTTTTTAATTTCATTCCTGGCAAATTGGTTATTCAAAGGAGTTCAATTAAAAATAGTATCTACAAGAAAATTTATTTCTCATAACATAGCTTAATCGTTTGCAGCGGGGAGAGCAAGCTCTCAGACCCCTGGAAGAGCGATGAATGCGAAATTTCATCTGTGTAAGTGCTGGTAATATTAAAAATAGGTTGTTAAATCTTAACGTTAAGGAGCTCTCATGGTAGAACCGCTGCTTTCAGGTATTGTTCTGGGTCTAATCTTTGTTACTCTGTCGGGGCTGTTTTTTGCTGCTTATCAGCAGTACAAGCGCGGCGATCAGTTGGGTATCAATAAGTAATATCATTTCCGGTTACACCGGAATGATGTTGACGGTTGACGGTTGACGGTTGACGGTTGACTGTTGACTGTTGACAGTGAACAGTCAACCGTCAACAGTGAACTCGAATTTACTATTCCGATGCTAACGGATTTGATATAAAAATGGCATACAGCCCCTAACTCAGGCTGTCAGGGGGAGTGGGAATGGGGAATTGGGCATGGGGCATTAATCTACCTACTGACTTCTTCCTTCTTCCTTCTTCCTTCGTTAAAGATATCGATCGAGAATAGCAGCAGTTTCCAGGCCTGTTTTTTCCCAGCTAAATAGTTTTGCTCTGGCTAAACCGAGCTCCCGCAAGTGCGATCGAACTTTGGCATCGGCTGCAAGCTCTTGCATAGCAGAGGCTATTTCCTCAACGCTGTAGGGGTTAACTAATAAGGCGCCGTCCCCCGCCACTTCTGGCATTGAAGACAGGTTAGAGGTGATGACAGGAGTGCCGCAGGCCATTGCTTCCAGCACGGGGAGCCCGAATCCTTCCCAAAGACTGGGGAAAACCAGGGCGATCGCTTGGTTGATGACTTTGGGCAAGTCGGCTGCAGGGAGGTAATCTAGGAATTTTACTCGATCGACCAATCCCAATTCTTGAACCTGCGCCTTCAGCAGGGGCGTATAGCGTTTGTCTTCCGAACCTGCTATCCACAATTCGTACTCGGAATTATGAGGCAAAGTAGCAAATGCTGCTACAACTCGCTGCACGTTTTTATAAGGATTGTGGCGACCGATATAAAGAAAATAATTGCTTGTTGGTAAGTCTAGAAAACGGAAAAAGCTGGTATCATATCCAGGGAAAATGGGCGTAATTAAATTAGTAGGAATCTTGCCAAAATTAGCGATATCTTTCGCAGTTGATTCAGAGTCGCAAATGACGTGTTGAGCCTGTCGCAGCACTTGGGGAATGTAGTAGCGGTGGTAAGGTGTCAGAGGATCGAAGCGACGGGGAAATCGCAGCGCTATCAAGTCATGTACTGTAATGATATAGCGGCAACCTGCAAATAAAGGAGCTTCGGGAATTGGGGAAAATAACAGGTTAGATTTTAGCTGTTTGTAAATTTTGGGAAGTTGGGTTTGTGTCCACAGCAATCGGTTGATGTGTCCTTTGGTTCCTTGTTCTGGTGTTAGATTGGCAGGGATTTGGTAGCAGTTACTATTGGGGAATTTTTCTGCTGTTAGTAATGTGGGATTGAGGGTTTTTAGGTGAGGAAATAGGTTTTTGGCGTAGATGGCTAAGCCGGTTGGTTTGGAAATTAGGAAGGAGAGGTTGATTAGCAGGTTGGATTGGGGATTGGGCATGGGATAATATGTAGATTGCGGTTTTTGGGTGGGATTTTTTTTATTAACCGCAGAGGGCGCAGAGGGCGCAGAGAGGAAGAGAGGGAAGATTTAAAGGTATTGTTGTAAGATGTTGGCGGTTGCTTTTCCGGTTTTGTTCCAGCTAAATTGAGATGATCTGGCTAAACTAGCATTTTTTAAGTTCGATCGCACTTTTGAATCTGTGGCTACTGTTTGCATGGCTTCGGCTATTTCTCCGACGCTGTAAGGATTGACTAATAATCCGGCATCTCCGGCTACTTCTGGCATCGATGACAGGTTGGATGTGATGACGGGTGTGCCGCAAGCCATTGCTTCTAAAATTGGTAAGCCGAATCCTTCCCAAAGTGTAGGGAAAACTAGGGCGATCGCCTGATTCATTAGTACGGGCAATTGAGAATAGGGAACGTAACCGAGAAACTTTACCAAAGATTGTAAACCTAATTCTTCAACTTGTGCTGTCAACTGCGGCGTGTAGGCATTGGGAGGCCCTGCTAGCCACAATTCGTAATTTGCGCGATCGGGCAAACTCGCAAATGCACCGATTAATCTTTCTAAGTTTTTATAAGGATCGTGTCTGCCGGTATAAAGAAAATAATTTTTGGTGGGCAAGTCGAGATATCTAAAATTAATATTATCGCAAGCTAGGGGAATGGCGGTCATTTTCTGACGCGGAATCTGGAAAAAGTTAGCAACATCTGCCGCCGTTGCTTGAGAATCGCAAATAATGTGTTCTGCTTGCCGCAAAACCTGGGGTATGTAGTAGCGAAAATAAGCTGTTAATCTAGAAAACCGTTGGGGAAATCGCAAAGGAATTAAATCGTGAACTGTGACGATGTAGCGACAGCCGGAATACAAAGGTGCTTCGGGAATGGGGGAAAACATCAGGGTGGACTGCAATTTTTGGTAAATTTTTGGTAACTCAAACTGAGTCCACAGCAGTCTGTTAATTTGTCCTTTCGGGCCGCGATTCGGTGTCAGAGTTTCTGGGATTTGATAGCAAGTATAATTTTCAATTTGCTGGGAAGCGAGTAATGTTGGTTCTAGCTGTTGCAGTTGCGGGAAAAGATTAGTGGCGTAAGTCCCGATTCCGGTTGGTTCGGGAGTTAAGAAGGACAAGTTGATTAACAGTGAATTAGACATGATTTTATGGAACAGAATTTCTCCCAATTGTAGGGGCGGGTTTTACCAACAATAATTGCTTAAAACCCATAATCTCCTAAACCCGCCCCCACCCAACAAACAATCAAAATGTACATTATTATTGATACCGTCGGGTGCGTCGCCATCAACAATCCACTTGGGAAGCAAAATCTCGCAGCGACGCACCATACAAGGCGCGGGTTTATATCGTAGGGTGCGTCGCCATCAAGCATCTACTTGCTTCGCTGGAAAATCTCGCAGCGACGCACCATACAAAGCGCGGGTTTATATACATTTTTGGCGATGTTAAATATTACACTTTATCCGCGATCGCGATCGAGCATTTGAGCTATATCGGCAGGATTTGGCAGCCGAATTGTAGCATACTCTTGGTGAATAATCTCAAAAAAACTATTGACTTTTTTATCGAAACGTGCAAGTCTAAAGTTCTGACTGCGTTGCTGTGCACCAGCTTGAAGTTCTGCTAGCAAATCAGGATTAACAATTAGTTGATGTGAATGCTGGCACAGTTCCTCAACGGTATTGAACAAAAAGCCCGATCGCCCATGTTCGATAATTTCCGGTTGGCCACCGCCGTTGAAAACGATCGGAGCACAACTATTTTGCATGGCTTCCACAGTCGCCATCCCGAAATGTTCAAATCTTTGAGGATTGACTTCCCCCAAACCGCAGCCGTGCCAAAATATGCTCGCTCTAGCATAAAGCGATTTTACCTCATCTAAGTCAGCATTGACTTTGATCTCGATCGCCCTTGAATCTTGCTTCAATAAATTCTGAACTGTCTTTAAATAAGGATTTTTCGGAATGCTACTTCCGGCTAAAATGAGCCGCCATCCTTGAAAATCTTCGGGATAATCTGCTAGCAAACAGCGGAAAGCTTTAATTAGTTCAATTTGCTTTTTTGTTCCCCCAGCTTCAAACTGTCCCACAGCCAAAATTATTTTTTCTTTCGGCACTTTAACTGTTGCCATTTCCACGGGCGGATAAAGCAGAAAAGTTGGCTGTAGGTTCCAGCGTTTCTCCAACCACTTAACAGTAAATTGACTATTGGCAATAATAAAAGTGTAGTCATCGACAGCAAAATGACGGTTGCGGAAGGTATTGGGAAAGTGGCAGAAAAATATTGAGATTGGCGACAGTGGCTTAACTTTTTCCAGTTGGTTTGCGTTGATGAAAATATCGTAGTTTTTGCTTTCTCTGGCAATTTCATCAAAGGGATTTTCCATATCTTCCACGATGATGCTGGAATCGATGCACTGCATTCCGCGTTTCTCGTAAAACGCCAAGGGCATAATTTTAATTTTGCATCCTGAAAGGTTGAGTCCGTACCACGATTCTAAGTCGGAAACAGCAACTGGTTTGTTGGCGATAAAAGTAATCTCAAATTCATTTTGTAGCAGCGAGGCGATGGTAGCGACGTATTTTTGACCGCCACCAATAAAATGTAGTCCGTGATCGTAAATGGCGATCGACATTTTGCGATCGCCCCGAACCACCTGCAATCGAGGTAAAATGCGATCGACCTTCATCCGACTGTAAATCACCGCCAGCTTTTCCGACAACTGCGGCAATACAGTTTCGATGATTTCTGGTTTCTGATAATCAAGCAGCTTTTTAATCGCTACAAATAAACTCTCGAACAGCAAATCGTACTGCTTGTTACTAAAAAAATCCGAAGTATGAATTGCTTTGACTAATTGCAACGGTTCATGTTTTGCCAAATACAAAAATCGATTGCGGTTGCAGAAATACTCGGTAAGTTTGCTTCCTTTACTCGAACCGCGATATTCGTGATGGGCGATTGCTGCGGGAGTATAAAGCATTTTCCAACCGCGTTTGTGGCAGCGTTTGGCAAACTCTACATCCTCAAAATACATCACAAAATCTTCATCTATCGGCCCGACATCTTCGAGACATTCTCTCCTAAAAAGCACCGCTGCCCAACAAAGCCCTTCGACTTCCCGTTCTGTTTCGTACTGTCCCGCATCTTTTTCGCCAAAGCCGACATCTTGCCAATAAAAATTAGGTAATTGCTGAATACCTGCGCTGTTAATTCGCCCGTCTTTAAACAACAATTTGCCGCTAGTCGCACCTACTTCTTTATTAGTTTCTAGCTTTTTTACAAGAATTTCTAACCAGCGACTCTCAAGGGTAGCATCGTTATTTAGAAAGGCGATGTATTGCCCTTTTGCTTCGCTGATGCCAAGGTTGAGGGCTTTAGCAAAGTTGTTGGCGGAGTTGACAAAAATCCGAACTTTTGGAAATAGTTCGCGCAGGGAAGTAACGGAGTCGTCTTGAGAACAATTATCAATTACAATTAAATCGAGTTGCGATTCGGGATACGCAAGTTTTTGTAGAGATTTTAAGCAATCTTTCGTGTGGCGCAGACCGTTATAGTTGACTATAATTAACGAGCATATGGGCAGTGTGGTCATCTTTGATGCTTTATTGTTGTCGATCAAGCAATTGAGCGGTAATCTTCTCTAAAATAGCAGTATGTTGCTGCTGCACTGCCTTAATTTGCTCTATTTCCGACTGAAAAGTGGCGATCGCTGTTTGTTGAGTCTCAAGCTGTGCTGTAACTTCGGGATATTCGCTGCTGAATTCCGATTCAATTTTTTTCTCTAGATTTTGTTGATTTTCTTGCAATTTTTGCAACTGTGTGCTTAATGTATGCACGACCCGGGTATTAGCGAAATTGTAAATAACTTGACGTTCGAGTACGGGCCTGAGCAATTTTCGGACTATTTTTCTAACGGCGATGACTGCGGAACCGAGTTGCCTTTGGTAAGAGGTAATGGGGATATTATAAATGTCGAAACCTGCCTTTAAAAGGGCGATGTCTTCGTCATCTTCATTGTGGGCGATCGCACTATTTTCTGTTCCCAACAGGGGCGGCTGTGCAATACCAATTCGCGGCTCCAAAGTTTGTCGCAATTTATGTATTATCTGTTGAGTTGGTATTTCTTCGTACTGCAAACTTTCCTCTCTTTTATATAACTTACTATGACTTATTATGGAACAGGCATCTTTGCTGTTTCAATCATTTTAACTAATTGTGAATGGGCAGCTTTGCTGTGTGAATAATTGTAATTAATTGTGGAACAGGCATCTTGCCTGTTCCAGGGCGGGCAGGATGCCCAACCCCTACTCCCCACAAGAAAATTTATCTCTTGTTAAATCAGGATTATTGCTTCCGATATTGGCAATATCTCAATTTAAGCTAACTCAATTTGACTGTCATCACCAATCATAAACCGCAGAGCTTTTGGACGAGCCGGCGCATTGGTTAGTTGAGCTCGCTGCCCGATCACGCTGTCAACAATTCGCTGGTGAATGCCAACTATTTTCGCCCCTTGCAATATTACACTGTGTTCGATATCAGCATCAATCATCGTCACGCGATCGGCAATACTGCTGTAAGGCCCGATAAAGCAATTTTCAATGCGGCAATTTTCCCCAATTACCACTGGCCCGCGCACTGTAGAATTAATGATTTCCGTTCCTTCGCCTATTTGCACTCGTCCGATAATTTGACTTTTGGCGTCTACTTTTAATTCAGTTGAAGCTACGATACAGCTATCTAAAATGATTTGGTTTGCACTTAGCAAATCGTCTTTTTTCCCCGTATCCAGCCACCAACCCTCTAAATTGCAGGCTTCTACGTGTTTTTGCTGATTGATGAGCTGTTGAATGGCATCGGTAATTTCGAGTTCGCCGCGGGGCGAAGGTTGAATTTGATTGATCGCCTCATGAATACTAGGAGCAAAAAAGTAAATCCCCACCAGTGCTAAATTCGATGGCGGATTTTGCGGTTTTTCTACTAACTCCAAAACTCGCCCGTTTTCATCAACTTTTGCCACACCAAAAGCCGAGGGATTTTTAACTGGGCGCAACAAAATCAGCCCGTCTAGTTTTTGCTTGTTAAAAATCTCTAAAAACGGATCTAGCGGATTCTCAATTAAGTTATCTCCCAAATACATAATAAACGGAGAATCTCCCAAAAATGGTCGGGCCACTTTCACCGCGTGAGCGAGTCCCGCCGGCTTTTCTTGCAAGATATAAGTAATTTTTGCACCGAAGCGAGATCCATCTCCTGTTTTCGTCTTCACCTCTTCCCCGGTTTCGGGACTAATAATAATCCCAATATCCGTAATCCCAGCCGCCACAATTCCTTCAATTCCATACCACAGTATCGGCTTATTTGCTACAGGAACCAACTGCTTAGCACCCGTATAGGTGAGGGGACGCAAGCGTGTTCCTTTACCGCCAGAGAGGATGAGTGCTTTCATTTGGTGAACTCTGAGTTATCCTTTAGGGTTTGCGGTGCTGGCAACTATGCCTGCACTTGTTCGCTCTCGTTGATTTTAAACTACCGCTACCCCGCTGGCAATAGTTGCCGTGTATCCTGACACAAATGATTTATTTTGCTCATACTTTTATAGTGCGGGAGGCACAGAGCGTCAGAAACCAGGTTTATTGCCACAGGAAGCAGTTAAAAGCTGAGGTTTTTTGTCAATAAACCCGGTTTCTCAAGGTTGCGAGTGCGCCAGTCCCGATTTAATTGCGTACCCTTTTAATAGCGGCCATATCGAGCAATCAATTGACTACCACTATTGTTTTGATTTGTCAACCAAGCCCACATCTGATCGCCCAGACAAAAATGCCACCATTCGTTAGGATGTTGCTGAAAACCCGCAGCTATCATCGCATTTTTTAAGATTTGCCGGTGACGGTGATATTGCTCTTCTTGTGGGTGATTGCTGTTAGCAAAATAATCTGGATAAGAACGTTCTGATATTTCATCAATCGGAGAACCCATAGCAATTCGCCGATTATTTTCATCGACTAAAGTTATATCTAAAGCAGCACCTGTACTGTGAGGAGGAGGCGTCGCGCGATCGAGGCTCGGCACTGCCCAAAATTGATATACGTGTTCTATAATCACTTGGCGTTTGTCTTCGGAAACCGGAAATTCACAGCCTTGAGCTAGGGCAATTTGATTAAAAGTATAATCTACCATAAATTGCTGGACTTCCACCGGCCGATAAGCGTCAAATATCAGAATTTTCCAATTTGGATAATTTTGCTGTAGGTGGGTTTTAGCTGCGATTAAACTATCTACCACTCCTTGCCGCAAATAGTAAGGTGAATCTGCTTTGCTGTTGTGATAGGGAGCACCCAACTTTTGATAAGGGTGTGGAATTTCAAAGGCAAAATGTTCTGGTGGAATGGGGACTAAAGGTTCGCCGCATTCGTCGATCACTATTTTCTGATATGGTTTCATATCAAGGTTTTACCCTAGTTTTTTATTACTGATGAACTACAATACTCAGTATATGCTTTTCACTTGAGTCCCTCGCGCGGCAAATAGCAAAGCAGCTAGAATATCCTCATGTTCTAAATCGTCATATTCATCTATAATTTCTTTAGCATTCATACCAAAACTAAGTAATTCAAGAATCAATTCTACTGGATATCGGAGACCGCGAATACAAGGTTGTCCGTGACAGATATTTGGATCGATTGTGATGCGCTGCAAAAGTTGGTTTTCCATATTTTAGGAGCATATATTAAATATATCCTAACCTAACCTAACCTAAAGAGCGTAGCTTTCGATCTGTTTATAGTAAGGACTTTAGTCCTTTCAATCTTCACCTAAAGTCCTAAAGTCCTTACTGCCCAAAAATCCTAACTTTGGCGGTAAGCAACTACCGCATAAAATGGATCGCCGCTTGGTATTCGCAGCATTTGCATAAAACTCGGCAAGTTAGGCTTGCGAACTATTACTTCGGGCTTGCTAAATCCGGGTATGTTCGCTCCTTTGACAGAATCAAAGTAACCCTTGACTAATTCTACCCGATCGCCCTCGGAACCTTCCCGCCAAGCCGCGATCGCCTTTTGATAAAACATCCGGTTGGAAAAGCTCATAATTGCTACGCCACCAGGCTTTAAAATCCGGTGAATCTCGGCAAAAACCGCATCCGGGTGCTGCAAATACTGTACGGAAACACAGTTGACAACCGCGTCAAACTCTGCATCCGGCAGTGGCAATTTGGGATTTGCGTTCAAATTCTGCACGAAATAATGATTCAGTCTGCGATTCTTTGCCAACTCGTCTTCATTCATGCCGTGCCCTTCAACATGGGCAAATTGCATCTCGTCAGGCAAGTGAGAAACCCAACTGCTCATCATATCAAAAATCCGAGTATTCGGTTTCAGCCGTTCCCGATATAAATCGGTGAGTTGCTGAATGAATCCATCGTCTACGTGAGTCACATACCGGGGAGCGGAATAGAACAAATTGTCGTCGGTGTCGTCTAACTTGGTGCGTTGGTCGGCTGGAAGCAACATAAATTCCGATTGCAAACTAGATTTACTCTTTCTAGTTTAAGAACAATAAGAATTGTTAACATATCCGGCAGAGGGCGGATTCCCGCTTTTAGCGTAGCAGTCGATCGCCAAATAACCTGCTGGCACCCTTTGGGCTGGTGGCAAGAAGACGGTTTGCCGACTTCCAGCATTGGCGACAAACTGCAAGAGGTAGGCGGGACGCTGAGACGCGCGATGGATGGCATGGAAGAAACAGGCCTAGTCCGCCGGGAGAGACACACCCGCGATCGGCGCATTTGGCGCATTTGACTGACAGACTCCGGCATACAACAGAGCGGGAAAGACAACGCACACAGCAAGAGCGGCTGGCGAAGGAACAAGAGCGACTGGCGAAGGAGCAAGCCCAGCAACGTGTAGAAAGATTAGAGGAAATGCTGCGATCGCAAGGTATCGATCCTGATCGATTGCCGGATGCAGTGGATTCTGGCGATTGAGATAGCGGTCTCAGTTTTCCGGAACGTTGTCTTTACTTCACCGCGATCGGGACTACTCCTACGCTGTTTCTGGCTCGTCTAATTCCAGAAAAAGGCCCTCAGCATTCATTACTAAATCTTCATCAGACAGCGGTGGAAAGTCTAAATAAGCTGTGATACCAACTTTGGTCGTAACCTTTAGTGATCTAAATTAGATCCCTAGGCTTACCCCCGTATTCAAAATAAATCTTTTGCTGAATTCCAAAACTAAAGATTTAGAATTACTTAGCTATACAGTTCTAAAAACACCTGTTCAAATAGATCCTAGACCTTGTGCAGGCTAACGGCTCAAATCTGCGGCGGCAGACAGGCTCGAACTCAGCACTAGCGGCTCTCAACCGTCCGCTGCATTTGAATTGTTAGCTCTCGTCTGGGCTTCGTGGAATAGCTTTTGCTTGTAAAATGCTGGCTGGATCGTCTGTCACAATTCTGTTGTCAAATTCTCCAGTCTCCGTCTCCAGAAATTGAAACCATTGGCTACCTAACTTGTTTACAAAACCTGTTAGCGAATCTGGTGCTCTCTCACTATAAACAGGAATCCACAGAAGGTTTGCATAATTATTACCCGGAATATCAACGTAGTGGTTAAGTGTTAAATAAACGAAGGCATCTATAGATGAATACGAGTGGGATAAAATTTCACATATTATGCTCGTGATAAATCGAGGTTCAAGAGAAAGAAAATCGTCATTTATTAGAAGTAGTATTCCCGGTGTGTTTGGAAGATTTAGTTCTCTCTTGGTTTCTTTGAGTTGCGTGTTTGCTTTCTTAAGAATTCGACTTAAAGCAGGTCGAAACAGGCGAAGTATATCTCCTATATACTCCTTTGGCTGTTCTGCACTATGAAAAATTGCACTGAGGGTCATCCGGCTTTCCGAGAGATACTTCTTGACAAGCTCGATGTGCTTAGCTCGAAATGAGTCGGTTGTTCCAAAATCAGTTTGTAATGTTTTCAACTCTGCAATAACATTCTCATTGGGAAAAAGATAATCAGCATTTTGAAATGAAGGATTGCCAGAGAGAAGGTCAGAAATCTTTTGCCCTTCAAAACTCTTGACAAAGCGATCAAATGTCTCCTCGGTTGGTAGTGCTGGTTTCTCATAAAGCCAATCAGGTAGATTCATACGTGTAAATTGATGAGATTAAACGCGAACTCACTTATAATTGTATCGCAGTTGCGGTACAATACCCACTATAATCGGAAAATACCGCAGCTTAATGATGTAATGTCAACCCCTTCTTACTCCCCATCAGAATCTCCCTTCCTTAATCAAGTTCGCCGCACGATTCGACCCAAACACTTAAGCCGTCGCACTGAAAAAAGCTATCTTTATTTTATATCGGTGAACTGACAAGTGTTCTACTCATCAACTTAAATAGATATGTTTACGGAATAAATAACCGACCTGCTCCCATATAGTCTTGGATATCGATCGCGATTTCTACAAGCTTTTCAACACAACGCTCTCGATAATCATATTCGTTAACCCGATCTGGATCGCCAATCGTGATAATGGGAAATGAAGTTGGCTCATTTTCTTCCCGCATCACCTGTTCCAGAGAGTCTTCACCCTTTGCATTACGGTTTGCTGTCAATAAAAGCATCTGATTAGATTGAGCCAATCGCCAAACAACTCGATCGTCGCTATTAGATGGTAAGCCAATATCTTGAAATGTCACTAACCGAATGGGAGCAATATCTAACCACCCTCCTGCCACCAGACTTCCAGACAGCAAGAGAGCTTGTCGATTCAAATTGTAGTCAGCCAGAATCATCATTGCTTTGTTGCTGCCCGCTGTGCTCTGCGTTGCTGAAGTTTGACTCGCGCAGCTTCATATTCAGAGCGAGGGGGAGTTGCAGCGATGCGAGCAAAGCGTTCGCGGTTGCGCTCTTCCCAATACTGCCGAGTTTCTTCGGCTGATTTCAAAACTTCTTGATACTCAGCTTCTACGTCTGTTTGATGCGCTTCTATGTAGGAAAGAGCCGCGCGGAGCTGCTCATCTGTAAGGTTAAATACATCGCGAATGAATTTAGGGGGATACTGGGCTTTGAGATGATCTATTACATCATAAAGAGTTATGCGTGTTCCCGCGATTGTCAGCCCCCTTTCTGTGCGGACTATCGTAACCTTTCCATTAGGATTAGGGGTTAATACTGTGGCATTCATCTGTTTTTCCGGTTGGCTATATTGGCATTTTAACGCATTGTTTTTCAAACATCAAATTTTTTTGGGGAATGCTTTCAATAGATTTCAGCCGTTCATAAACTCGCAGCACTTAAAGAAATCTGGATTCTAGGCTTTTCCAATCATTCAAGGCTGCGATCGCCACTTCAATCAACTCTCAATACATATCAACTCAGAAAAATATTATTGCCAAGAAAACCACTCTATGGTAAACTAGAAGATTGTGAATATTAATCAAAAGTAAAGTAACAAGCCCGGAGACATCAAAATGACACAGCAAACCCTGCACGGAACCAGCCGCAAAAGAAAAAGAACATCCGGTTTTCGCGCCAGAATGCGTACCGCAACCGGTCGATTGGTAATCAAAGCTCGCCGCAGCAAAGGTCGCCACCGCCTCGCAGTCTAGCACTGCATCAAGGTTGAGAGGCCTCAACGATCGCCCTACGCCATGTTGCCCGAGACAAACCGACTCAAACACCGAAAAGACTTCAGCGCCGTCTACCGCAAGGGAATGCGCCGCAACTCCGCTCATTTCAGCTTAAGAGCTCTACGCAAACCAAAAAGCGCCGAATTAAGCAAACCGACAGCCGAAAAATCCTTGCAACCAAGTCGCACAGGCATTTCTATCAGTCTGAAGGTTAGCAAACGCGCTGTAGTCCGCAACCGGATTAAGCGTCAGATTCGGGCAGCTTTGCGCCAGCTATTGCCCCGATTAAAATTCGGGTGGGATTTAGTAATTGTCGTGCGTCCGATCGCACAAGAGTGCAATTATGCAGAAATTCTGCAAGAATTAGAGCAGTTGTTGGTAGAAGCCGAGGTACTAGATGGGAATTCGAGAGGAAGTATATTATGAAGGCGGCCCCGCGCCGGGAGACTTGATCCTCAATTTACTCCTGGGGCTGACTGTGGTGGGAATCCCCCTAGCAGTAGGAGCAATTGTCCGGGCTCTGTGGCTGCGGTATCGGATCACGAGTCGCCGAGTGTCCGTAACTAGCGGCTGGATGGGGGGCGATCAGACAGACGTTATCTACTCAGATATAGTCAAAATCGTCACAGTACCTCGCGGTTTCGGGACTTACGGAGACATGGTGCTCACCATGAAAAATGGCAGCCGCTTGGAACTCAGAGCTATGCCGAAATTTCGAGCAATGTATGACTACATTAACGAAAAACTACCCGTAGCAGCTCAAAAAGCAAACGCGGCTCAAGCTAAATAACCCAACCGCTTTCACCCTGATTAGAGGCCCAATTCAGTGCGAGTATTGGCAAACTCATTACAACAAACCCGCAGACCAGGCGGTCGATCGACGGGCAATGTCCTAAGATAGAGACAAAACCCTGAAAATTGAGGCGGCTCGCCTTCAGCGGGTAAAAATAGTTCTCAACAGCAAACATAGAGCACCTAAATTAACTCAAAGCGAATGGATTTTGGTATCTCGTTTCTCTCCAACAACCTAATGCTGCCGATCCTAGATTTTTTCTACGGGATCGTGCCAAGCTACGGTTTAGCGATCGTAGCACTGACGCTCGTGATTCGCTTTGCTCTTTATCCTCTCAACGCAGGCTCTCTTCGCAATATGCGGCGCATGAAAGTAGCGCAGCCTTTGATGAAAGAGCGAGTAGATCAAATTCAAAAACTCTATAAAGAAAATCCTGCAAAACAGCAGGAGGAAATGAGCAAAGTATACAAAGAATTTGGTAATCCTCTAGCAGGATGCTTCCCATTGGTGCTGCAAATGCCAGTGCTGTTTGCACTGTTTGCAACACTCAGGGGTTCGCCTTTTTCTGACATAAATTACAGCGTCAACGTTCAAGTTTTGCCGAAAGAACAAATCGAAACTGTTCAACCGCAAGCTTTTGCTACACCGCCACAAAATATTTACGTCACAGGTACTTTTCATGCTCCTGTTGTGGGCGTAATTCCAGGCGGTGACCAACTCGCAGTCGGCGACACAACCAAAATTAATTTTCAAACCCCAGAGGGCAAACCTCTCAAAGCCCTAGCGGCAGAAAATAAGAGCGAAATCGACTTTGAACCACACTGGAAAGTCATCAAAGGCGAAGAAACTGTCCAGGTAGATGAACAGGGCAACATCACGGCCTTAGCGCCCGGTGAAGCCACTGTTCAAGGCACAATCCCCGGATTGGCTAGTAACAAAGGATTCCTGTTTATTGAAGCTCTCGGCCGCGTGGGCGCGATCGACTCAGACGGTACAATCCACTGGGATATTTTGGTGATGATCCTGGGCTTCGGGATCAGTTTGTATATCAACCAAACTCTTTCAGGACAAGCACAAGGGCCAAACGACAACCCACAACAGGCTACAGTCAACAAACTAACACCTGTCATATTTTCGGGGATGTTTTTGTTCTTCCCGCTGCCTGCTGGCGTGTTGATGTATATGCTGATTGCTAACATCTTCCAGACAGTTCAATCGTTTATTTTGTCCCGAGAACCGCTGCCCGAAAATCTCCAAAAAATAGTAGACGAAGCAGAGGCGAAAACCCAAAAAGAACAGGGATTAGATGCACTTCCCTTTGAGCCCAAGCGTTCTAAGAAAAAGGCTTGATTTTAACAACAATGAAAGACTCTCAAATGCAGCGCGGACAGGCATGGTTAGAAGAATTGCTACAACTGTCCGCAATTCCTTCAAAAGTGGTATGCGAACAACAAAAAGATTGCTATTGGATGACAATAGATGAAAGCAATCTGACTCCCGAACAAGTTGCTATCTTAGTCGGGCCAGACGGTAATGTACTAGATGCGATTCAGTACCTCTGCAACACGGTTCAGAATATAGGCCAGGAAGTAGAGGAGTCAATTCCTTATACAGTTGAACTAAATGGCTATCGCATCCGCCGCCAAGAGGAATTGCGATCGATGGCAGAGTACGCAGCCGATCAAGCGCGTTCGACGGGAGTTGAATTTGAACTCAAATCGCTGTCTTCGGCAGAACGCCGTCAAGTTCACAGCTTTTTGAGCGAATGTGAGGATATAGAAACTTACAGTCAAGGACAAGATGCCGATCGGCGTTTGGTAGTGCGGCTGCGCTGACGTTCAGTTGACAGTTGACAGTTGACAGTTGACAGTTGACCGCACGGGTAGCGACCTCTACATGGAAGGAAGAGGATTGGAGTAATGAATAGTCTGATTTTAATTTATCCCGATCAGGCTTCCGGCTTTAAACCAATTCTTTCTGGGAAAAAAGGAAAAAGGAAAAAGGAAAAAGCCAAAAATTAGCTATTCCTTTTGACTTTTGCCTTGAGACGACGAGAATAAAACGGCAAAAGATGATTATGGAGACAATTTATATCCCTCATCTACTCACAAAAACCGAGCGGAAAGAGGTCATTGATTTTGAAGAAATTATCCCCGATTTAGAAACTCTTACTCCGGTGCGGGGGCGACTGCAAGTTACTCACCAAGGGAATTTCCTTGAGGTGAAGGCGAAAGCAGAAACAATTGTCACTCTCACCTGCCACAGATGCTTGAAACAATACAATCACCGTTTGAGACTCCAATCATCTGAAATAATTTGGCTCGAAGAAAAACCGAATCAGCATGATGCAAGTTCAGGAGAATTTGAAGTTGATTTAGAAAATTTGGTGGAAAATTTGTCGCCTACCGACTCTTTTTCTCCAAGTGATTGGGTGTATCAGCAACTGTGCTTGGAACTGCCACACAAACAGCTATGCGATACTAAATGTCCGGGAATAGATTTCAATGAGGATGCAGAGACAGAAAGCTCAGAAACAATCTCTGACAGTCGCTGGGCATCTTTGGCAGCACTTAAACGGCAATTGCCTTAGTCAATAGGGCTCTCATGAGTTTGTAGTGATAAGCAAACCGCATATCCTTACGGAGAGGGCGTCACAGAATCACGAACAGTTGTGCCTGATACCGTATGCACCATAAACCCAGGAGAGCCGTCAATAGTCATTAGTCAGCAGTCATTAGTCAGTAGTCATTAGCTAATGAAGTATTTCAGTTTTGCTTTTACACGCGAGTGCGAACGTCCCCGCTCGCACTCACACAAACAAAAAATATTTTTACTCTCCGAAACAAAGGATTTCATAGCTAACCACTAACGAACGGTGGAATAACGAGTGCAAAAAAATAACACCACCTAGCAACCGATGACTAATAACTAATGACTAATGACGTTTCCGAGCGGGGACTAATGACTAATGACTAATGACTAATGACTAATAATGGAAAGCGAGCAGGGACAGCACTAATAACTAATGACTACTGACTAATGACTACTGACTAATGACTACTGACTACTGACTACTGACTAATAACTAATGACTATTTTTAGTGACGAGTTTGAACTACTGCTACGATCGCGCTACCCCCTAATTTACATTCCCACACGGGAAGAAGAGCGCGTCGAAGCAGCGATCGCCCAATGCGCCAAAAAACAGGGTTCTCGCGCAGTCTACATCTGGGATTTTGTTGACGGCTACCAAGGAAATCCCAACGATGCCGGTTTTGGCAAGCGCAACCCGCTGCAAGCTTTAGAATTTCTCGAAAAATTGCCCGCATCCGCGCCGGCGATCTTTATTTTGCGAGACTTTCAGCGGTTTTTAGAAGATGTTTCAATTTCCCGCAAGCTGCGGAATTTGGCGAGACTCCTCAAATCGATGCCCAAAAATCTTGTCATCGTCTCTCCAATAACTTCGATCCCCGAAGACCTCAGCGAAGTAATCACAGTTTTGGAGTTTCCCCTGCCTGCGGCGGCGGAAATAAAAATTGAGGTGGAAAGACTGTTAGGGTCTACCGGACAAGCCATAGAAGGGCGTTTGCTGGACGAAACAGTGCGCTCCTGTCAAGGTCTGTCGATCGAACGAATCCGGCGAGTTTTGGCAAAGGCGATCGCCACCAGAGGCGAACTGCACCCAGACGACGCGGAACTGATTTTAGAAGAAAAGCGCCAAACAATCCGCCAAACTCAAATTCTCGATTTTTACCCAGCCCGCGAAAACATCTCCGATATCGGCGGTTTGGACAATCTCAAAGAATGGCTGCTGCGGCGCGGCGGTGCTTTTTCCGAACGAGCCCGCCAATACGGTTTGCCGCATCCCAGAGGCCTGTTGTTAGTCGGAATTCAAGGAACAGGCAAATCCTTAACTGCAAAGGCGATCGCCCACCACTGGCATTTACCCTTGCTGCGATTGGATGTCGGGCGCTTATTTGCCGGATTAGTCGGCGAATCGGAATCGCGCACCAGACAAATGATTCAGCTAGCCGAAGCCTTGGCCCCTTGCGTGCTGTGGATTGACGAGATTGATAAAGCTTTTTCGGGATTGGACGGTAAAGGCGATTCCGGGACAACCAGCCGCGTGTTCGGGACTTTTATTACTTGGCTGGCAGAAAAAACTTCACCGGTTTTTGTAGTTGCTACGGCGAACAACATCCAGTCTTTGCCGCCGGAAATGCTCAGAAAAGGCAGGTTTGACGAAATATTTTTTGTAGGTTTGCCCAGTCAGGAGGAACGGCGGGCAATTTTTGAGGTACATTTGTTGCGGTTGCGATCGCACAGTATCAAAAATTACGACTTAGAGCGCTTGGCTTACGAAACTCCCGATTTTTCGGGTGCCGAAATTGAGCAAACTTTGATTGAAGCCATGCACATTGGGTTTAGCCAAAATCGAGACTTTACCACAGATGATATTTTAGAATCAGCCAGTCAGATGGTACCCTTAGCCAGAACGGCGAGCGAGCAAATCCAATTTTTACAAGATTGGGCCGCTGCTGGGAAAGCTCGCCTTGCTTCCAGATACGGCAGTCTGAGCCGCCGGATTCAGGGATAGTCGTTCGAAGACAGTAGTAAGTCAGCAGTCAACAGTCAACAGTCAACAGTCAGCAGTCAACAGTCAGCAGTCAACAGTCAACAGTCAACAGTCAACAGTCAGCAATGAACAGTATATATAGCGTTTTCAAGTTTTTAGTGGGTTTTCTGCTAGCGATCGTCCTCATGGCAGGCGCTAGCGTGGCGGCTGCACTTTACTTTGCCGCTAAGCTAACTACTGTGCCCGAAAAACCGATGTTTTCCAATGACAAAACAGCAGTTCAGGTTGCCGGCGCAAAACCCAAGTCAACAGCGCAAGCTAGCCCTGTTTCTACATCTAGCGATGAGCAGTCTCCGAAACCCTTAGAACCGGGAGCTTACCGAGCTTTAGTGACTCAGCCGATCGGCTTAATTCTCAGAGACAGTGGAAGCAGAGACTCAAACCGGATTGGCGGTGTCGGTTACAACGAAAAAGTCGTAGTTTTAGAAGATTCCCCGGACAAAGAGTGGCAGCGAATTCGGGTTGAGGATGGAAATCGCGAAGGTTGGGTAAAGGGCGGCAATACTGCAAAAGTCGAAGGTGAATAGGACAATAGCCGATCTCAAGTCCTGCACGACAACCCTTATCCGCGATCGGGAAATTATCTGCCTTAAGAAAGCGTCGATCTGCCTGATACCTGGGGTTTCCGAGAGCGAAAATCTACGCAACAAGTCTAATCTTAATCTGCGATTCAAAAAGTCAGTATCACATTTATTTATAAAAGTCAAGTAAAGTTTATTTGCAATATTTGGGATGGCAATCAGAGACTCTGAGACTGTGGGTGCGAGTCCGAGCAAAATCAGCAATTTGACATTAAAGCCAAGCAGCGCAAAGGTTTTTTAACCAAAAATCCCACCCCCAGACCAGGCTTTGTATAAGTAAAAGCTATCTAATTAATTAGAGTATGTTAAGAAACTTAGCAAAATTTTAAGCTTAGTTGCGAAACTGAGGGATTTGTGACCTAGGCAGAAGCAACAGTGATAGCTTTGATCCCAAGAGGTAACTTTTCAGCTTAATAGCTACCAAAAATAAAAGATATGTACGACAAACGTCCCGATCGAGATTTGGCGACTGCTGCTGTAACTGCGGCATTAGGAGCTGGGGTGGTCACTTCTTTTGCAGTCAGCAGAGGCCAAAACCCGCTGGTAGCTTTGGCAATTACTGTTTTTGCGGCGGGAGTAGCTTTGATTTGCGATCGGTTCGGCTTAATTTAAGCGATCGTCGATTTTTTAATACAAAGTCAACTTATCAAAAAATCCCCGCCCTATTTGCAACTAGCAAAAGTGGGGATTTTTAGTGGCTAGTTTTTTGGTTAATCAGCGGTACTTTCCCAGATGCACTCGCCACATGAAAAAGCCGCGTTTCTTAACAAAAAACCTGCGATTTCAGGCTCTTTACCAGAAAACAAATTAAGGTGATGACAACCGGCGCCCAAGTCTTGTGGTAATTTCTGCGGCAGCGAGATAAAATATTAGCCAGCACTACCCCAGAACTTATTCTTTTTTGGCCTTACAGGCTAAGACTATGCCTGCAAACTTTTTTTGCTGAGTCTCGCGCCTCTAGAAGCAGCGATGCTATCTTGGTTATTACCTGTAATTATTTTTGACTGTAAATTTTTAAAAAAAACGGGTGCTTCGCGCTTTCCAGGTATAACTTAGCGTTGATAGAATCCAAGCCAAGCGTGCCAAAAATCATTTTTGGCAGTTTGCTCACACAACCCACCCACAATTTCACACTAAAAAATTATGGAATCCCTCGCCTACCTCGAACTTGCTCTTGTTTGCGAAGCACCCGCAGAGTCGAAAATTTTTGATGCGCCCAAGTGGCAAAACCTATTATCAAGTCAGACTTATTTCCGTTTGTTGTCTCTGGCTTTGATGCTGTCGGTGTTGAGTGCAGCCGGTTCGGCTTTTGCTCAAATAGATCCGGGATATCCGAATGTGCGAGCGGTTCAAGACAGGTTGCGGGATCTCGGCTATTTTCCCAGATCTTCGACAGGTCAACTCGGCCCGGTTACTAAACAGGCGCTGACTAACTTTCAGCGAGACTATCAACTGTCGCTGACTGGCCGGCCCGATCGAGCTACTGTGATAGCACTCAACAGTTTTGCCGGGGATGACGATCGACCTTTTAATACTATTTATACAAATTATCGGGAGCTGCGTTTTGGAGACGCCGGTGCAGATGTTTCTGCTCTGCAGCGCAGGTTGAAGCAGCTAGGCTACTTCAGCGCGCATCCCACAGGGAGTTTTCGGGAAGTGACTCAAAATGCCGTTAGATACTTCCAGCGAATTAATCGACTGCGGGTGACTGGAGTTGCCGATAGGCAAACTTTAGCTTTGGTGTTTGGTTCCACCCGGCCGGTTTCCCCCGTTACGCTTCCAGGGAATATTTCGGGAAATGGCGGTTGCAAGGGGCTGCGTTTCGGGGACAGAGGGGCGACGGTAGACTTGATCCAGCGGCAGTTAAAAGCTTTGGGTTATTTTGAAGGCGACGTTGACGGCAAGTTTCGCGAGCGCACTCTTTACGCTGTGACTCGTTTTCAGCAAGATTATAATTTGGTTTCTGACGGCTGCGCTGACACTGCCACTTTGACTGCTATCGATGCGGAGATGAGGTCTAATCAAATTACCTTATATCCTGGAGAAAATGACGAGCAGAGTAATGCTGGAGATTTTCTGGAGTTGGGCGACACAGGCCGAGAAGTTGAATTTGTGCAGCGGCGGCTGCAACAATTGGGTTATTACAGGAGCCAGATTCACGGTTGGTTCGATCGACCAACTCAGATAGCTTTGATCCGGTTTCAGAAAGATAGCGGGATGTTCGGGACTGGTCGGGTGGATCGCAGCACTCGATCGGCTTTGCGACTAGGCCACAGGCAGGCAGCAAAGGCGCAGCAGCCAGTCGCAAGGGGTATCCGGCGGGGTGATAAAGGGCCTGCGGTGCTACAGCTTCAATCAGCGCTCAGAAGTCTGGGCAAAAATCCCGGCCTGGTGAATGGAGTATTTGGAGCCGAGACTGAATGGGCGGTGCTGTCGTTTCAGCAGGAACGCAATTTGTCTCCGGCGACGGGTATTGCCACTCCGGCAACTTTGGCCGAAATTCAAAACGGATTGGCTCGGAGGTTGCCTGTTCCTGCTGTTCCGATTAGCAGCACTGTCAATTCTCGTCGATCGAGCATTTAATACTGACAAAGGTGGCTGCAAGACCTCGGCTTTTACAGGGGCTGCGGCAGTTGACAGTTTATCTAGATTTACCGAGAATTTAATTACTAAATTCTCGGTAAATTAATCGACAGACTAATTAGCATTAGTGATTTTGATCGAAAAAAGACGCAACCTTTGCTTTGAAGAAGACCTCGCCAGCAACGTTTCGGAAATAAAGAACTCATTCAAAATCTTGCGAATTCTGCGCGAAGCGATTAATATACAAAGATACAACCGCATTGAGAGGTCGAATCAATCGCTACCCTAACTTATTGCAAAGGCTTGCCCACACCAACGAATGAACTCAACGAACTAGGATTTACAGATTTCGAGATGTTCTTAGAAGCTTACGCCCCAATCTTTAGGGCTGCAAGCATTGAAACAGTCAACCACTTACTCTTGAATACAGACTTCAAGAAATCTGACTGGAACACGCACCTACAGCAAACCTATGGCATCAATAAGCGCCACGCGAACGGTGTAATCAGTGCCGCCAAAGGTCGTGTAGACGGCGCTAAAGAACACAGGATTCTACATATAAAAACTCTTGATGGGAAGATTAAATCTATTAGTGCGTGGCTCAAAAAAGCCGAACGCAAACTGGTATCAGCTCGTAAATTTTATGCCAAGAAAAAATGGCAAAACTCAAAGACAGGCTGCATTTTTCCCATAGCCTGCTCGCTCCAGTATAAGTCTACAAATTGGCAGAACTTACGCTTTCAAATACACAATATAAAGCGCAGAATGACTCTGTTGACTAACAGAATTAAACATTTAAGAGTCAAGCCAATCAAAGTTTTCATCCCTCACGGCGATATTTTTGTTGTCGGCTCTAAAGACGAGTCTTTCGGCAATCAAGTCTCCCAGTGGAATGGGAAAAAAATAACTTTTAGACTCCCCAAATACTTAGAATCACGATTTGGAAAAACTGTGTCTTCTGAGGTTGGTGATTTCAATCGCAATATAAATAGGCTACCAGAATGCGGGGCGTATACCTGGCATTTCTATCGCAAGAACGGAAAGTGGGTTATTGCCGTGCAATTTACTCCAAATCCTGTGAGTCAAGTTTCTAAAAATAGGATATACGGCTGCATTGGAATCGACATGAATCCCGGTGTGCGACTCGTTGGCTAGAAACCAATCCTAAAAAGGGTTAGGGGGATTAGCCGCAAGGTAGAACCTTGACAACTGAATGACCATGTAGGTGAGAGTCAATATCCTAGAAACCTCAAATCCTACCCCGCAGGTGCAGCGGTGAAAGCACATCCCCCAGGTTCGAGACTAGCCATCAACGCCTGAAGCGGGGATGAAAGGTGTTATTACTGACAGCCTAAGTTGGTAAGCACCGAGCAAAGTACCCATGAGTAAAGCCTCGGCTTAAAGATGCGTTTGAATCGTCATTATCATGAACCAGCGAAATAAGGCTAAATGCGCTGGAGCCAAAAGGCAAAGGATAAGGAGTTGGCAATTACCTGGTTGACCAACAAGCACTTCCTATAAACCTGGCGAAAAGCATCACTCTAAAAGTACATACTATGGTCATTCGGAACGAGATAACCTCTCGTCTGCTCTCAGGAGGTCGAATACTTGAGTAGGTGCTAACCGTATGCAGCGAGTAGGGGAGATTAAGTCAGAAGCGAAGGTCTGGGGTAATGCCCAGAATATGCAAACAGACTTACGGTGATTTGGATGATAAAGTCCCAAGTAGTGAGTATATATGTCTAATACACAGTCTCAACAACTGATGGTGGAATGGCACTCTATTAACTGGCGCAAGCTAGAGCGTAGCGTGTATAAGCTCCAAAAGAGAATTTATCAAGCCTCTGCCCGTGGTGATGTGAAAGCATATCGCAGACTCCAAAAGACGCTGATGAAGTCATGGTCAGCAAGAGCTTTAGCGGTTCGTAGAGTTACCCAGGATAACCAAGGGAAAAAGACGGCAGGTGTAGATGGCGTTAAATCGCTGACTCCAAAGCAACGTGTAGAACTTACTGGTAACTTAAACCTGGGTACAAAGGTCAGCCCAACTAGGCGGGTATGGATTCCTAAGCCTGGAACGGGAGAAAAGCGACCTTTGGGCATACCTACAATGAAAGACCGAGCCTTGCAAGCACTTGTCAAACTGGCACTAGAACCAGAATGGGAAGCGCGATTTGAACCGAATTCATACGGGTTCAGAGCCGGACGCTCATGCCATGATGCGGTAGAAGCAATATTTAATGCAATTAGGCTTAAGCCTAAATACGTACTAGATGCCGATATTGCCAAATGTTTTGACCGCATCGACCAAGAAGCGCTGCTAATAAAATTAAATACATTCCCCACCATCCGCCGACAAGTTCGAGCCTGGTTAAAAGCGGGAGTGATGGAATCAAAGCAGTTGTTTCCAACATCTGAGGGTACGCCACAGGGCGGGGTAATATCCCCGTTACTGGCAAATATTGCCCTTCACGGGATGGAAGAACGAATTAAGCAATACGCCGATACCTTTCCCACTAAAAGTGGTCTAGGTAAACGGGATAACCGTAGAAGCATAAGTTTAATTCGTTATGCCGACGATTTCGTGATTCTCCACGAAAACTTAACCGTTGTCCAAAGATGTAAAGAGATTATATCTGAATGGTTAAAAGGCATGGGTTTGGAATTAAAGCCCAGTAAAACGAGACTTGCTCACACCCTCAACCCGTATGAGCAAGAAAAACCAGGATTTGATTTCCTAGGTTTCACAATACAACAATTTCCAGTAGGAAAGTATCACTCAAAGCAAGGGTTTAAAACAATCATCACCCCAAGTAAGCAGAAGCAAAAGGTACATTACGACCAAATCGCTAGTGTAATTGAAGCTCATAAGGCAGCACCGCAAGCGGCGCTAATCAGCCGATTAAACCCAATAATACGGGGTTGGGCTAACTACTATGCAACAGTTGTGAGCAAAGAAATTTACTCAAAACTCAATGCTCTGACGTACCAAAAGCTAAAAGCTTGGGCAAAACGCCGTCACCCGAAAAAGAACGGGGAATGGGTGTCAAAGAAATATTGGCAGTCCATAGACGGTGATAACTGGGTATTCGCAACCAGGGAAGAAGGGTTAAACCCTCTTCGGTTACTCAACCATGCTGACACTCCTATAGTGCGCCATGTAAAAGTTAAAGGCGAATCGTCTCCATACGACGGAAACCTAGTTTACTGGAGTACAAGAATGGGTAACAACCCCGAAATGCCAATTAGGGTATCAAAACTCTTAAAAAGGCAAAAAGGGAAGTGCGCCCATTGCGGCTTGTTTTTCCGTGAAGACGATGTGATGGAAGCTGACCACAGAATTCCCAAATCGCAAGGTGGCAAGGATTCCTATGATAACTGGCAGCTTTTGCACAGACATTGCCACGACACAAAAACTGCTAGCGATGGCAGTCTCGGCAACAAATCCGACTGCAACAGAGTCGAGCCTAAGCCCTCCAAAATACTTGAAAAAGTTGAGGATAAATGGGTAATGAGGTATGCGTGACAAGCACCAAATCATTGAGGAGCCGTGTGAAGGGAAGCGCGACGTGCAAAGTCGCATTTGATGAGTAGAGAGCCGTCTCTCTCTGGGGTACTTCTCCTCAGTCCTCGTGTAAAAGACTCAATCCGAGTCCGGTCACAACGAAAGTAAGTAATAAAATCGTTGGAGTGCAGACCACACAAGCATCTAAGCTGATAGCCTAAATCGGTAGTGTATGCAAGAGGAAGAAAAGGAAGGGTTAACGATAAGTAAACGACTAATCTAGCTCCGTGATACACGAAAAGGTGAAATCAGGCTGGAACACCTTAACCAAAAGGTAAATAGCTGATTATTAGAAGTTTCGCTGTCTAATAAAGAAGTTCAAAAAGCTATCGGAGTATGAGTCGAATCCTAACCTTTTTCGCAGGTCATCAAAAGCGAAACACGGTAAGCCCAATAGACTCTCTCTTAAGGTCGAAACAAGAGAGTAAGCCAAGAGTAATCACAGCCGAATTGTCTAGGGGGTAAAGGAAGTCAGAGAAAGCGAACGCCCTGTGTAATGCAGAGGATAAGGGTTGAGGAATATCCCAACATCACACCGCCTGAAAATGGTAGCCCACTTCTGACAGGTCTTAAACGATAAACAGGATTCAAAGAAACTAAACGGAGATTGAAAGATGGAAACCACTATGGTTATCGGAAGCTCTGGACAACTTAACGACTGGTCACAGATTGACTGGAAATCAATCGTCAAGAATGTTAAGAATCTGAGGAAACGGATTTATCGTGCCACACAGAGCGGTCAGTGGAATCAGGTCAGAAGCCTCACAAAACTGATGTTAAGAAGCTTCGACAATCTAATTTTGTCAGTGCGTAAAGTTACCCAACTGAATCAAGGAAAACGAACAGCAGGTGTGGACAAGGAGGTAGCATTAACACCTGAACAACGGGTAAAACTCATCCGAGAAATGGGGCAGCACACACTATGGAAGGTTAAACCCACCAAAAGAGTATATATACCAAAAGCCAATGGGAAGCAAAGACCATTAGGCATCCCCACCATCAAGGATAGAGTAGCACAAGCCATAGTTAAGAACGCTCTAGAACCAATCTGGGAAGCTCTTTTCGAGGCAAACAGTTATGGATTCAGAGTCGGAAGAAGTTGCCACGATGCCATTGAGCAGTGTTTTCTACGCCTACAAGGTAATAGAGACACATGGGTTCTGGATGCCGACCTATCAGGATTCTTCGACAATATCACTCATGAAACCATCCTACATTCCATAGGGAATTTCCCCGCCCGCAGCCTAATCAAGCAATGGTTAAAAGCAGGATACATAGACAAGGGAAAACTTCATGAAACACAAAGCGGAACGCCACAAGGAGGCATTATCAGCCCCCTACTGGCAAATATCGGCTTACACGGTCTGGAAAACTTCTTGAGCCAATTCAAGAAGGTCAAAGGCTCATACAAATCCGATAGATATGGTTTCGTCCGATACGCAGACGACTTCATCGTCACCGCTACCTGTCAAGAAGACATAGAGAAAATCCGACCTGAAATCGAACAATGGCTATCCAACAAAGGGTTACAACTAAATAGGGAGAAAACCCGAATCGTGCACATCAGCGAAGGATTTAATTTTCTTGGGTTCAATCTCAGACAATACAATGGCAAACTACTGATCAAACCGCAAAAAGAGAAAGCCCTAAAATTCCTTAAGGAAATCAGGGAATGGCTCAAAAGAAATAAAACGGTAGAACAGAAAATTGTCATTGAACAATTAAACCCCAAACTTCGAGGCTTTGGAAACTACTATCGCCACGCCGTCAGCAAAGAAGTGTTTAGCTACATCAGTTCTGAGGTATGGATAGCACTTTGGCGATGGGCAAAACGGCGACACCCAAACAAGAGCAAACGGTGGATTGCCAACCGATACTTTAAAATTAGAGGCAAAGGGTGGGAGTTTACCTGCAATGTCAAGGACAGAAAAGGTAACAACAAGGAAATTAGCCTATTTAACATAGCTAAAATACCCATCGAACGCCACATAAAGGTAAAAGGAACAGCATCCCCAGACGACCCCAACCTAACAAAATATTGGGCTAAAAGAGCCACAAAATCTGGGAAAACCATCTGGGAAAAAGGGTGGAAGTATTACCAAATTGCCCAAAATCAAGGAGGGAAATGCCCTATCTGTGGCGAATATCTTAGCAATGGTGAAGCTATCGAAACACATCACATAGTACCAATGACAAAAGGAGGCTCGGATGACATCGACAATCTCCAGCACCTACACAAAATCTGTCATAAAGTGGTACACAGTGGTAAACGTACTGTGAAGGCAGAGGCTTGAGCCGGATGATGCGACAAGTGTCAAGTCCGGTTCTTAGGGGCGCGACCTGAAAGGTCGTTCGGCACGTGGAGCCTACTCCACTAAGGGATTCACACCCCTTACTCTCACGTAAAA
>NZ_JAUBRH010000060.1:0-40342 GCF_036701775.1 Microcoleus sp. N9_A2
CATCATCGTAAATGGGCGAGATACCGTTTGACAATTTTGGGGAAGTTAGAAAATAGCATTTCAGTTGATTATTAATAATTTATAACTCTGCAATTATACATTGTTGGGCCAATTTTAGCAATCTTTTCCTATCATTCAACACTTCTGGATTCACCGGTTAAAGTTTCAGATTTGGTAGAAAAGATTCAGGGGATGGAATTCCAGTGGGGATTTAGCGATGGAAACTAAGAGGATATTCGAGCCAAGGATCGCAAATTAAATAATTTACACAAGTTTGTGGGATGGGCGTCCCGCCCGTCCTTTCTGGATGGGCGGGACGCCCATCCCACAAGAAATATCAAATTGTAAGTTATTTAATTCTCATTCCCAAGTTATACCTGGAGTGAGGAAGATTGTCTCGATGTAACAACTTTTTCTTTGCAATACACAGCTACACTTTTCCCTGAGAGTGAGGAAATCCCACCCGTTCAAGTTTCGACTACGGACTCGATCGGGCCTCAACCCCGCCCAGCTCAAAGATTTTGCCGATTTCTCGATCGCACGCCACCGATCGCTAACTATAAATGAGCCCTAATCGCTAAAATTAAAAAAAGATACGTAATAGGCAGGCCCGGTCAATGATCCCAACAGTTATAGAACAATCCGGTCGCGGCGAACGCGCCTTTGACATTTACTCGCGACTCCTGCGCGATCGCATCGTCTTCTTGGGCCAACAGGTTGACTCTGACTTAGCCAACCTGATCGTTGCCCAATTGCTATTTTTAGACGCAGAAGACCCCGAAAAAGACATTTACCTCTATATCAACTCCCCTGGAGGTTCGGTATCAGCAGGTATGGGCATTTTTGACACCATGAACCACATCCGCCCCGACATTTGCACTATTTGTCTCGGTTTGGCCGCCAGCATGGGCGCTTTTCTGTTGAGTGCTGGCGCTAAAGGCAAGCGGATGAGTTTGCCTCACTCCCGGATTATGATCCACCAACCTCTCGGCGGAGCTCAAGGACAAGCAACCGATATTGAAATTCAGGCCAAAGAGATTTTGTACCACAAACGCCGCCTGAACGAACATCTTGCCAACCATACCGGTCAGCCGCTTTCCCGCATTGAAGAAGATACCGAACGGGATTTCTTCATGTCCGCTGAAGAAGCCAAGGACTACGGATTAGTCGATCAAGTGATCGATCGCCGTCCTTCCGCCAGCCGCCCGATCGCCGCTGTCGCCTAAATAAAAAATTAAAAATCAAAAATGAGGAAATATTCTTCATTTTTGATTTTTAACTTTTAACAGTCATATAGCAGTTTTCAGAGTGAATTACAGATGCTGGGGCGCATGATACGGCGTCAGAGTTAAGTCCTTACTGTATTTCATACAATTGAAAACTGCTATATGTAGCTTTTTCCAAAAAAACCTCACACCTAGAAACCTACAGAATTACTAAGGCAAAGATTCGAGATATTGCAGGAAGTCGAGCAATTCTACTTGATTTAAGAAATGGCGCGCTTCTTTGCCGTAACCTTGTTTGAGATAATCTTTTCCTTGATTGGCAGTCCAGTTCAACCGCTTGATTTCCTCAGTAGTTCTGCTGTAGATTTCCAGATATTCTAAGAAGTCCACCAACTGTTCGCTAGAAAGCTCTCTCTGGGACGACTTGCCGTAATTGTGTTCGAGACAGTCGCTTTCCTGTTTTTTCTTCCATTGCAGGCGTTTGAGGATTGCGTCTATTTGAGCGATCGTATCAGAATTATCCTCGATCGAATCGCTCGGAATTCCCACCGCGATCGGTTGCAATTCCCTCATTTCTGCAGCACCCTGCGGCAGTTCACTTTGGCTAGTAGTCGGCACATCCAGTTCCTGAAGTGGTTCGCCGTAGCTAGAAGAAAGCCAAGCGTCCGAGTCTAACTGCTTTGGTACGAACCCAGTCGCCTCGGCCGGATCGACCGTTGGCGGCAACGGTTCCGGTACAGGTGCGATCGGCTCTTCATTTAATTTCGCTTCAGTCTTGACAAAATTGCTTTGATCTGTTTCCGGCAATTTGTCAGCAACAGGCATTTCTAGAACCGGAAGAGGAACACTTGTCGGCCCAACAGGAACCGGAACAGCAGGAGGAGGGGGAGGGGGAACAGCAGCAACCGGGGAAACGGCAGGAGGAGGGGGAACAGCAGCAACCGAAGCAACCGGAGCAACCGGAGCAACCGGAGCCGGATCAACACTCGCGATCGCACGATCGGGCGCAGCAGATCCAAGAACAGCGATCGCTCGCAACCGGGCGCGGTCTTCAGCATCCTCAACAGACTCAGCAGCAGACATAGCCGTAGCAAGAGTTTTGCCGTCAACCTGAACCAGACAGCGAACAACAAACTTACCGTGATGAACAGTCAGCAACTCACAGATTAACTGTCCAGCGGGATAAAGGGCGCGAAATTCAGCAAACATAATTTTTTGACCCCGAAACCAGAAGGGGCTTATGACTTAAGTGTAGTACAGCCCTGAGAAAACAATTTTCTGAAAGCACATATTCAACATACAATAAATTAAAGGTGAGTCATCCGCGCAACCTTTCACGCCACTAAACCCCATCCCACATCCGGCGGTTTAAGCTAACAAGCACCGGGCGTCATTTCTACCTATAGGAGATGACACAGCAACTAAGCAAAAGTAGTAAAAGTCTCCGGTTTTGTGTAACTTGCACTTTCTACAGCACAGATTGCTCCCGACCCGCTCGTCGTTGCACCTCCGTCCGCAAGGGCAGATTGTGTGCAGAAAACAGGGGCATCGCAGCAGCGAGCTACTAGCAATTTTGCCTTGAGCCGGTAAATTCTTTGCTAAAGCAATAGGCAAGAGGCACTTCAAAAGGAAGAAGGAACAAGGCAGAAGGAACAAGGCAGAAGGAAGAAATGCAAACTTTCTCCCTCTCCATCCCTCCATCGGCTTATCCTCGACTCAAGCCGTTGCTTTCAGTATCGAGCCATCTTTTAAGAACCGACAGGGGCTTTCTAATTTGCGAAGTGTTCGGCGCTGCTGACCTAAAAGCAAACAAACCAACGCTAAAAAATTGTATTGGGGAATAGCGTGGGGGAGAGTTTTATGCACCGTCAGCAGTCAGTTCAAGACAGACAGCAGACAATTAGCACGAAGCTTGTGTCGGGAGAGAATATCAAAAAATCCTCGCGATCGAAAAAGGCGGCTGTACTCGCGTCTTATTAACCCGCGCATTTGTTGGGAAGCAGGCACAGCGAGGGCCCGAGGGGGTGCGGCTGATTTCGCCAAAATTTAGACTAATTGCTGGAAACAAGAGGATCGGATCGCTACATGGAATTTTCTATCGCTGCACTGCTGGCAAATTTTACAGAAGACAAATTAGTGGCTCCCAAAGCATTGGAGAAAAAACTCGATTGCAACGACGCCACCAGTCAACTCAAACTTCAAATCGCATTAGAAGCTCTAGAGAAAATTGGCATATTAGTCAAAGACAAAGGCCGCTATCGCCGAGTAGCTGAAGACGACGTAGTAGAAGCAAAACTGCGCTGTTCGAGCAAAGGATTTTGCTTTGCAATTCAAGACGCTGAAGGCTCAGAAGACGTTTACGTGCGGGAAAGTCACCTCTCGACAGCTTGGAATGGCGATCGAGTCTTAGTCAAAATCATCAAAGAAGGTAGCCGCCGCCGATCGCCCGAAGGCGAAGTCATGCTCATCCTCGAACGCGCCAACCCCTCGGTACTCGCGCGAGTCAAGCAAACCGCCACCCCCACCGGCCGCGTCAGCTACAGAGCAATCCCCCTCGACGATCGCCTGTTGTTTGAACTAGACTTGCTCGCAAACGGCACAAATCTCCAAGAGGCGATCGACCACCTAGTACACGTCGAAGTCAAACGCTACCCCCTCGGCACCCATCGCCCAGTCGGCAAAGTAGTACAGGTACTCGGTTCCGACGCCGAAGCCGCTGACGACCTCGACATCGTATGCTGCAAACACGACTTGCCGCGATCGTTCCCCGCCGCCGTCATCAAAGCAGCCGAAAATTTGCCCAGCAAAGTCAAAAAAACCGACATCAAAAAACGCCTAGATTTGCGTAACATTCTGACTGTTAGCTTCAGCAAAAACGAACCGGGAACAACCAACAGCGAAAACGATGCCCCTCAAGTTGAGGAGGAACATCTCTCCGAAGGAGGAGGCGAAAACGAGTTTGATCCGACATCCTTCCTCTCCGATCCGCCAGTGGAACGCGCTTTGTCGATCGAAACCCTGAAGCCCGGCCGCTGGCAAATAGGAATCCACATCAGCGACGCCGCCGAGTACGTGCAGCCAGAAACCCCGATCGACCGCGAAGCCCGCAAGCGAGGCACCGCCGCCCATCTGGGAGAAAAAATCATCGCCGTACTGCCAGAAACCCTCAACGAGCGCTGCTCCCTGCTGCCAGACAGCGAACGGCTGGCCTTCAGCATACTGCTCACCCTCGACCAATCAGGAGAACTCCTAGAATACGAAATTCAAACCAGCGTCATTCAAATTGACTACCACCTTACCTACGAGCAAGCTCAAGCAATTCTCGAACCAGGCGATGCCGAAGAGCACCCTTTATCCTCTGCCCTCCGTCCTTTCCTCGATCAACTCGGTGCCGCCTCACAGGCAGCCAGACAGACAAGGCTCAAACGGGGAGCTTTTGAACTAAATTTGCCTGATGCTAACTCTCACTTCGACGACGAAGGCGAATTAGGAGCTTTTGCAACAGCTCCCCCCGCTCAGTCGGCTGTGTCCGAGTTGGTGGTACTCGCCAACCAAGCTGTCGCCGCCCACCTGCAAGCCTTGGGAGTCCCAGCAATTTACCGCGTCCAGCCGATGCCAGACCCGGCAGACATTCAAGAGTTCATCAAACTCTCCAACAACCTCGGAGGCGAACTGTATCTCGAAACCGAAGAAGAAGTTTTGCCCTTGGACTTTCAGCGATTTACCCAGCAGTTTGCCGGCCTGAAGTCCGAAAGAGTTCTCACCTACCTGCTGGAAGACACCATGAAGCCCGCTGTTTACAGCACAACTCCCAAGCCGCACTTCGGTTTGTCGCTGTCAGAGGGTTACACGCGCTGCACTTCGCCGCTTTCCCGCTATGCCGATTTGCTGGTGCTGCGGGTGTTGCAAGCGGTGTTCGAGCAAGGCCGCAGCAGCCGCACAACACGGGCTAAGGAAAAAGTTGACTTGCACCATTCCTCCTGTCACGGTCAAATTACTTGGAATGTTCTCCCCCCAGATTTGCACCACGAATTTGAGACAGAGTTTGCATCGGTAGTAGTACACCTAACCGAACGCGAAAGAGTTGCTGAGGATGCCGAAAGCGATTTGCAGGGATTGAAGAAAACTGGATTGATGAAAGAACGCACCGGCCAAACTTTCCAGGGTTTGATTACAGGCGTGCAGTCTTACGGTTTCTTTGTGGAAATTGAGGTGCGGCCGCCGGAGAGCGACATCTTGCGTGTTGAGGGATTGGTGCACGTTTCTTCGCTGAAGGATGACTGGTACGAATATCGATCGCGCCAGCAAACTCTGGTGGGCCGGAAAAACCGCAATCAGTACCGTTTGGGCGATCGGGTAGAAGTTCAAGTCAAGAGTGTTGACTACTACCGCCAGCAAATTGATTTAGTTGCAGTTGGTGGCGGCAGTCAAGCTTTTGATGATGATGAATAATCTGTTGACTGTTGACTGTTGACTGTTGACTGTTGACTGTTGACTTTTCTAAATACTTAGTTGTCATTTTTTGGCAACTAAGTATTTAGAAGTGGGGGACAAACTATACTCAGCAATCATCAATAAATAATTAATGACTAATATCAAATCCGATAGCATCGTCGGGCGTTAAATCCAGCCAACAGTCAACAATTACGGACGGTGCAACCAGAATTTATATAACTTATCTGCGTGAATCTGTGTTAATTTGCCTATATCTGCGGTGAAAAAAAGAGAATGTATTAACCGCAGATAACAATGGATAGACGCTGATTCACGCAGAGGTCGAAAAGAGATATAGGAAGAATTCGGATGCTAACAAATTTGATATAACAACTAACAACAGTCAACAGTCAACCGACAACTAACAACTAACAAATAACAAATAACTAATGACGAATAACTACCCCCTAATCTTAGGAGTTACTGGAGCATCGGGACTGATTTATGCGGTGCGAACATTGAAATATTTGTTGGAAGCCGATCGCGCTGTGGAACTGGTAGCATCAAAATCTACCTACATGGTTTGGCAAAGCGAACAGAACATCCGAATGCCGGCAGAACCGACTCTGCAAGAAGAATTCTGGCGGGAACAAGCAGGAGTAGCCACAATGGGTAAACTTCGATGTCATCCCTGGCAAGATGTCGGTGCTAATATTGCTAGTGGCTCCTTTCGCACCCAAGGGATGATGATTATTCCCTGTAGCATGAGTACACTAGGCAAGTTGGCGGCTGGCTTGAGCTCGGATTTGCTCGAAAGAGCGGCCGACGTTCAGCTAAAGGAAGGGCGAAAATTGGTACTTGTACCTAGAGAAACGCCTTTTAGCTTGATTCACCTGCGGAATTTGACTACCTTGGCCGAAGCTGGAGCTAGAATTGTACCAGCGATTCCTGCCTGGTATCACAATCCGCAAACTATTGAAGATTTGGTAGACTTTGTGGTGGCTCGCGCTTTAGACCAGTTGGGGATTGATTGCGTTCCTCTAAAACGCTGGAAGGAAGAAGGTCAGTTGACAGTTGACAGTTGACAGTTGACGGTTGACAGTTGGCAGTTGACAGTTGACAGTTGACAGTTGACAGTAACAACCAATAACCAATAACAAACAACCAATAACAAACAACAAATAACCAATAACCAATAACCAATAACTGACAACAAACAACTGACAACTGACAACTGACAACAAACAAATTCCCAATATTTTTAATATGCGTGCTGTATTTTTGCTAGTAATTGTGGTAGGGCTGACTATTTTTGCCCTGCAAAATGTGGAGCCGGCATTATCGCTGGTATTTTTGGGAGTTCGATCGCCTGCTGTGCCCTTATCTATCTGGATTCTGCTCAGCATGGCGGTGGGAGCTCTCACATCTTTATTGATTTCTGGTTTGCTGGCTTTTTCAAATTACGTATCTGCAACGCGCGCCCGCACCGGCCGCGACAGTCGCAGCCGTCCCGATACTTTCCCCGAAGACGGGAGAACACCTTACACGCCACCTCCCCCTCCGAGAAAACAGGAAATTGACCCATATCTGAATTCGGAAAATAGCCAAACTCAGGCTGCTGGTTCCTACCGAACTGAGTACGGCACGTCGGCTGGTTACAGTGCCCGGACTTTCCAGCAAGAAACTCCGAACCCGGATGGGGCGAAGGATTACGCTCAACCGGGGACTTATGCAGCGGCAGACGATGAGGACGATTGGGTCTCAGATGGCTCAAAATCGGGTTCTCAAGGGGGCGATGATGATTGGGGGGACGATCGCGATTTTGCCGCTCGACCGCAGGTAAATGACGTTGCAGGGGCAAATCCGAGGAATTACGAAACTAAACAAGAACCGAAAAGCAAGTCTTGGGCTGGCTCGGTATACTCTTACGGCTATCGAGATCCGAACCAGTCGGGGGTGGGGCAAACTGAGTCTGTCTACGATGCGGAGTATCGGGTGCTGGTTCCCCCGCAAGAGCCCATACCTCCAGCGGGAGGCGGGGAAGCACCCAAAAATCCTAGTGCAGAAGCAGAGGATGATTGGGGATTGGATGAGGATGATGTATTTGAGGAGGATCGCCCCAGCGGCGGGCCGATTAACCTAAAAAAATAGAAAAATATGGAGGATTTGGCGGTGGATTTGTTGAGGGGAGTTAATATCTATCTCGTGGGGATGATGGGTGCGGGAAAAACAACGGTGGGGCGGATTTTGGCAAGAAAATTAAAATACCGTTTTTTTGATACTGATGAACTAATTGTTCGAGTTGCTAATCAGTCAATTGCTGAGATTTTCGATCGCGAAGGGGAAGAGGCTTTTCGGGAACTAGAAACGAAAGTGCTCGGCGAATTGTCTGCTTATCAAAATTCGGTGGTGGCTACGGGCGGCGGTATTGTGGCGCGATCGATGAATTGGGGTTACTTGCACTACGGTGTAGTAGTTTGGCTGGATGTGCCTGTAGATCAATTGTACGATCGACTGCGATCGGACACCGCTCGACCCCTACTGCAGGAGGGCGAGCTCAAATCTAAGCTGCAAAGCCTTTTGAACGAGCGAGAGCGTTTCTACACTCAAGCAGATGTCCGAGTTTCCATTGGTAGAGGCGACAGACCTGAAGAAGTGGCGCGTCGGGCGATCGAAGAGATCAAAAAAGTTATCAAATCTGAAACCGGGCCTGATCTCAATTGATACATTCAAAAACTGGGTTGCTTACAAAATAACAGGTTGCTCAGGACTTTTGGTATTAGTTCCCAAAAATAATGCAACCCTACACAAGCTCCAAACAACCAGATTCATCAGTCATTCCCAAAATCTAAAATCTAAAATCTAAAATCTAAAATGGTATGACTTCGGTAAAAATACTGATTTTTGTCTGAGTGTGCCCGTTTAACGACCCAATATTTTTAAATCCACCGGGTTTGAGTGGATGTGATGCGTAACTTTTATAAGTATAGACCTCTTGCATAAATCTTTGATTGATGGCTCGACCGCAGATAAAAGGCAGATAAACACGGATGAACGCAGATAATTTCAAAATAGAAAAGTGACTTTTGTAAGAAGTCTTATGAGGATGTGGCGATGCGGAGATTTTATACAAGAACTAATGGCAGACTCGTCTGATGCGTTAAAGTCGGCTATTGAGTGCTCCCTAAAAATAAAATGGCCCCACCGCTGAAGGGCTGTAGGGCGCAAGGACAGTTAAACGCTAACTTGATTGTCGGGAAATTTAGCATCAATGCTATCCTCCTGTGTGACGATTTTACGATCGTCCATTCACTCATCAACTCTCCTGTATCAAAAAATGTAACCTAGCACCGATCGAATTCCACCTGTCCTATTCTAAAAACAATACCTCATGCATTCTGACGAGCAGCTTCCTAAAGCTGCTTTTTTATTGCGATAAGTTTTTGGCTGCGGGACTTGCGGGTTCTTGGCAATAACATTTGGAGCAACAGTCGCTACATTTCAATACTGCCATAGCGGTTTTCAGTTCCACTCCTGGTTCGTCGGTAATTGGTAATTGGTAATTAGTCATTGGGAATTAGTAAAGCGCAACGGGGAATCGGCCATTGACAAGCTGTACCTCACCAGGCTTGAAAACTGCTATGATTAGGGCGCGGAACTGGGAATTAATCCGAGGGTGGGGGATTGAAAAAAAATAAGCTGTATTTATTGATGGACGATCTGATAGTTTTCGGCTAAATATCCGTTGCGAGTTATAGAATTTGGTTGGATGAATTTCCCGTTCCTCATTAAGAAAATACGAGCCTGCCTGTTTTTGACCAAAACTCGATCGCTCCGCCCAACCCCACACCTGTTAAAGAAATGGTAGCTAATACCGCAAAAGCCCGCCAATTTTTCCAACCAGATATTTGAATATCGAGCCTTGCCAAAGCTCCGGCTGAAATCAAGAGTAAACAAGTAGCAAAAAGGTGCATCCAGGCAATAACTACCACTGCCACAAAAGCTCCTAAAATTATAGAAATAAAAGCACCCATATCACTCGAAAACCACTCCAGGATTAATGCTTTTATGTCTCTCAGCGGGAAAGACAAGGCGGCAGCCAACACTAAAATTGAAGCTATGGCTAGAAACCAAGTCAGGTGCGGGGGAACATCAAACTCAGATAATTTCCAGCCAAAAGTGAAATAAGTAACAAAAAGTAGAGTTAGGGAAACCCAAGAGTTTTTTTTCATCCAATGGCACAATTAGGAGAACCAGGCAAAAAAAAGATGATGAGCCCGAGGACTTTGTACAGGGCCTATAGGTTAGTAGAAATAGCTTGCACCGGACAGGTAGGGATGCATTGCTCGCAAACGATACACCGCGATCGAGCAAAACTTAGTTTAAAGCTTTCTGGGTCAAGGGTCAAGGCTTCTGTCGGGCAAACCCCCGTACACAAACCGCAGTGAACGCAGATATCTTCGTCTATGAGTATTTCCCGACTGGCTAAGGAAACGCCGATGTTTTGCGATCGCATCCAGTCGATCGCCGCTTCTAGTTGGTCGATGTCCCCTGATAACTCTAGCACCAGCTTGCCCACTTGATTGGGAGCCACCTGAGCACGGATAATGTTGGCGGCAACATTAAAATCCTTTGCCAGTCGATAGGTGACAGGCATTTGGATCGATCGTTGGGGAAACGTCAGTGTTACCCGTTTTTTCACCCTGCAAGTCCTCGGTAATTTACAAACAATCTTTGTTATCTTCTGTTTTAGCGCACTTGGTCTAATTGCTGCCTTTACCACAAATTTTTATGAGATGAGTCGGATTATCTCAAAATGTGCTATAATAATTTAAATCTATTATTTAAAATAAAAACATAGAAATCAAAACGCAATTTATTTTATGACCCAGAATTCCCCCAAGTCAACTGTCGCCCCCGCCGCCAAGAATCCCGAAACAAAAGTCGCCACGCGCCTCAGAAACTTATTGATCGTGTTGACCGCGATCGCCCTTTCGGTATCCATCTTTTTCGGAGTGCGAACCCAAACGCCGTCAAGCAGTCTCACCGAAATGGCAAAAGCTTCAACGCCCTTAGAAACAGCTTTGGTAAACGGCAAACCGACACTCATGGAATTTTATGCTAATTGGTGCGGTAGCTGTCAGGCAATGGCCAACGATCTGAGCGAAATCAAACAGAAATACGCCGAACCGATGAATTTTGTGATGCTGAATGTAGACAATGACAAATGGCTGCCAGAAATCACAAAATATCGAGTAGATGGCATTCCGCACTTTGTCTATTTGAACGATAAAGGTAGCGCCGTTGCTGAAACGATGGGCGAAATGCCGCGCAGTATTATGGAAGCTAACTTAGAAGCTTTAATTGCAGGAAAACCTCTGCCACACGTCCAAGCAGGCGGTCAAGTTTCTAATTTTACTCCCCCCACAGGGCCTGTGAAAACAAGTAGCTCCGACCCCCGCGCCCACGGCTCTCAAGTACAGTAAAAGAAGTCATTAGTCAGTAGTCAGTAGTCAGTAGGAATAAGAGGCGTTGCTGATTTACGGTATGAAAGGCTAAATATGCCAGTCATAGAAACCAGTATTGACACAGCTTGGGGATTTTCAACTTATTTTTTTCATACCCTGATTAAGCAACGCTAACATGAGAGCGATCGCACCTCTGTTAAGGAAGGGCGATCGCTCCTCAATTCAAGTCAGGGCGATCGCTCTTGATGTAAGGTGATGGTAAACTGAATTGCAAGTATCCTATATGATTAGTTAATGAGTGGCATTAACCGCGAACTAACACCAGACCCAAGAACCAGTTTATTTGACAAACATCTTCCCGAAACGCCACAGGTACAAAGACTGCTGAGAAAAGAAGGAAAAGCTCATGTGTTTAATGACAGAGCCACAAGAGATTTAGTGATACAAGCTATTATAGATAGAGGAGAGCTTACAGGGATTGAGGAGGAAACCGATGACTACGATCGCTACGGGCGATACTTTGATTATCCTATAGGTTATCAAATTAGAGCCGACGGCAGTCGCATTCCGCTGTATTACGCAGAAATTAAAATTATCAAAGGAACTAATAATTACCATGTTATCCCCCGCACCAAACCTCGTCGAACAAATCAATGATTGGGAATTTATCGAGTTGTGGGTAGATCCGATTGTTTTCCCGCCTCGAATTCTGATGTTAGTGGGTGGCAAAAATAGTAAGTGTTGTATTTACGAGCCATCGGCGAATTATAAACCGCTGTTTTTAAGTTCCAGTTACGATGAGGCTCACTCGTGGCTAGTGGAAGATGAATATGAGCGAGTTGATGGTAGGCTTTTAGCCTCGGAAATAGTTTGAGTCAATAAAATGAGGGCGATCGCGCCTCGGTTCAGGAAGGGCGATCGCTTTGGAGGATAGGATTTTTAAAATGGCACTTGCCTAGTTAAAACTACCCGTTCAATACGTCGTTTTATTGGGTTTGGGTTGTTTCCCACGAGAACCGCTGGTTTTTTTTACAAACATTCTCCCTGGGTATCCCAAGGAATGTTGGCGAAAAAAACCCTGAGTTTCTCCAGATTTATGATAATCTCTTCAATTCGTTCTTTTGAGTGGGTATCAGTTGAAGTAATTTCGTGCAGATGCTTGAGATACTGTTTGCATTTTGCTTCAACTGCATCGGCACCTTTCTCAAAGGCTGTGGCTGTCTCTTGCCAATACTGGTCGATTCCTCCTAAGAATTTATCAACAACACCCTGTTTTTTGAATTGTTGGTGAATTTCTTTTGCTAACCGCTTCTGCCAAGCTTCCGATAAACTCCACACAAAAGAAGCCACTCCAGCAGCTAAACCGATCCCTAGAACTATTGGGCCACCAATCGCAGCTACGAAAGAAATTACTGTTGCCGTGCCACCACCGATACTAATACCAAGTGCTGACAAAAGACTGACTAATTTCGCTACTAAGATATAGCTGCCAAGATTGCCAAGACTGGCTGCCCAAGCGGCTAAGGCACCATAAGTACCTAAACCTGCTATTCCACCAAGAAAAGCTCCTTTTGTATCGAAGGGAATAGATACTACTATTCCATCTTTGTTGGGAAGTTTAGGCACTGGGTATTTTTCCAGAAAAGCGTCAATCTCAGCCTTGAGTTTTTCAGAATTGACACTAATCCGACTTTCTAAATGACTTTGCAGCAGATCGACTAAATAACCGGGAGCGTATTCTTGAGCCTCTTTCTTTTTGTCGTATCTCTGGCGAATCATTTGTTCTATAAACTCTACATCGATCTTTTTTGCCGCATAGGCCTGAAATGATTGGCGGGTATCTTTCTCTAATTCCTTAATTTGTTTGCTCACTTGACTGCGTTTTTGCCGCATTTCTCGCTGACGTTCAGGTTCATTTTTCTCCGCTTTGTCAAGCTCCTTTCGATAGTCTTCTATTTTGGTAACAGTTGTTTGATATTGCTCAATCGAGTTAGCGTATTCTTGTTTTTTGTCTTTTTTGACCGCATTAATTTCGCGGTCGATACGAGAGATGACTGGTTTAGGAAGAGTCTCGCAGAGGAGTTGAGTTAAATCATCAAAGAGACGCTGACAGCGATCGGGCTTTTCTGACCAGAAAGTGAAGAAACGCTTTTGCACATCTTCCTTGGTAATATCCCGCTTTGTTAGCTTCCGACGAAACTCTATAGCAGTTTCATCAAGTTCTTTATACAGTCGGGCTGAAGCTTTATTGAGAATTTTGGGAAGCTCATCGTCAGGGATACTCGGATCTGCGTGTGTCGCCACGATAAAGAAATTGCCTAGCGTCGGAAAGTCGTTGCACTCATTCTCTGGGGTCGGCAACAAACGCAGCAAATTCCGAAGTCGCACCATATCTTGACCATTGATGTGACCCTTGGCAGGAGAAGCATAAAGCAAGACATTAGCAATTTTGGTGGCACTATTAGCTTTCTCAACATCCTTTGATACTTCATCTTGTTTATCAGAGTAACCGGGAAGGTCAATCAGGTTACACGCTCTTAACAAAGGAGCATCTACATAAACTATAGCTGTATGTCCGCCGTCATTGCTGTCGTCAGAGTCATCATATTGGTGTACGCCATATTTTTCTAGCAGGTCAAAGGAGCCGAATTGCAAAAAATGCTTCTGACAACGCTCCCGATCCTCTAAATATAGGAAGTCAAAATTTAGCTGACCCTTTTCATCTTGCCAAAATTTCTCATCAATAATTCCCACATTTCCATCAAACCATTCGGGGCGACTTTCCACATGACAAACAATGGTAATGACTCTTGTTGCAGGCTGATAGCCTGTTGGCAATACTTTTTGACCTAAAAGAGTATTAGCAAGATAGGATTTACCAGAGTCAAAGGCTCCTGTCAAGACAACATTTGGTTTTTGGTAATACTGGTTAATTTGTTCTTGCAGAGCGTTAGGTTTACGTAGTTCCGTTGGCAATTCTAGCCAAGGTAAAAAAGAATTTTCATCGATATACTGATTAAGTAAATTTAGCCGGCGATAAAGTTCAGCGTAGGGACTGCCTGGTTCAATTCCAGGGAGTGGAGGTATTTCGTCTGACATGGCAGTTGCAATGTCAACACCTAATATTTGCAGCCATTTTACTGCCATTCCCATCGGAACTTTTGCAGGGAAATGCTCATAATTTTTAACCTGATCTACAGAAATGCCGATCCCGCTGGCAACTGATTCTTGACTGATACCTTTCTGTTCCCGATAGCGTCTAAAATTAATGTTCATAGCATTCTGCTACCCGCTAGTTTAATCCACAGGAAGTTATTTGTTTTTTATAATTATCTTCTAATTATGAATTTATCGGAGTCATAAAATGTCAAATTTTATCAGCAATTGAGACGAGCGATCTGTCAGAAAACGTCAGATTGTGCCATCTTTGTCAGAAAATGTCATAAAAAATATGATAAAATAGGCAAAACTTTCGCGCCTACCTGACTAATGAACGTTCAAGAAGTCTTGAGATTTGCCGATGACATGGTTTTCGCCAAGACGGGAGAACATTTGGAGGATCTGCAAAAAGCTATCCTGCTGGGTGTATGGAAAGGTCAAAGATACTCTAAAATTGCAGAAGAATCTCACTGCACAGAAGGTCATGTCAGAAATGTCGCATCGGAATTATGGCAACTACTCTCAGATGTATTAGGTGAAAATGTCAATAAATTAAATTTTAGGTCGGCATTGGAGAGGTCGCAATTTGCCTACTTTTCAAATTATGGAAAAAATTCTTTACAGATTGGTAATGTAAATGTCTGTGATAATAGTTTGCAAGCTCCCGAAATCCCAAAAACCCGATCGCCCTCCGCCCCCACCTCAGACACCTCCCAACCCCAAACCCGACTAGACTTAGCAGACGCACCTCATATTTCATCATTGTCCGATCGCACATCCGAACTCGCCACCCTGGAAAAATGGATCGTCCAAGAAAAGTGCAACCTCGCAGCCATATCAGGACTCAGCGGCATCGGCAAAACCGCACTTTCCCTCCACCTCATTCCACAAATTCAGCATAACTTTGAATACGTCATCTGGCGAAGTCTCCGCCACTCCCCACCGTTAGAAACTACCCTAAAAAATATCCTAGAATTTCTCTTAAATAAACCAGAAATCGAACTCCCTAGCAGCATCCCCGATCGCCTTTCCCTGTTAATGGAATATCTGCGAAAAAACCGCTGTCTCATCATCCTCGACGACGTGCAAACCATTCTCAGCAGCGGACAACTAGCAGGAAATTACCGCCCCGAATGCGAAAATTACAGCATCCTCTTCAGACAAATCGGAGAAACAACCCACAACAGTTGTTTAATCCTCAACAGTTGGGAACCTCCCAGAGAAATTACCGCCTTAAAAGGTGAAAATTTACCAGTTCGCAGCTTACAACTCAAAGGCATAGGTACAGCAGCAGCCGAAATTTTCCGACAAAAAAAATTACTCAATCCCGAAACATGGGAAAACCTAATTAACGCCTATGAAGGCAATCCATTGTGGTTAAAAATAGTCGCCACCACTATTCAAGAAATATTCCGAGGTAGGGTTGCAGAATTTTTGAAATATGATATGCTATTCTTAGGGGAAGAATTGGCAGCAACATTGCACCCGCAGATAAATCGTTTGTCCGAATTAGAGAAAAACCTCATCTGCCGCCTCAGCCGCGAAGCAAATTCAGTTTCAATAGAGCAATTGCTACAAGATGCCGATTTATCGCCCTCGGAGTTATTCAACGGGCTGCAATCTTTGGGCAGGCGATCGTTAGTTGAAATAGAAGAACAGGAGAATGAAACGCTATTTGGCGTTTGTCCTGTGGTAAGACAATATGTAATATCAAATCCAGTTTGTTGATACTTTCCGACATTCCGGCAGGGGTTGAAACCCCTGCCTCAAAGCTAAAGTCGGTTAAAACCGACTACAGAATGTGATGAAAATGCAATTAATTGTAGTCCTCTTTTAGAGGACTTTCGCTGTGAAACAGGGGTTCTCAACCCCTGTCGGACTCGAAGTCAAACGAGAGATTCGATCGAAAATATGAACACTCCTAAACCTTCATTAACTAAAACCGAATTAAGAAAATCGCTCCTCCACACCCGCAACTCCCTATCAACACAAGAATGGAGAAAAAATAGCGCGAGCATCTGCAATCATCTGCAAAACTCGCCCCTATTCACCCCAGCAAAAACAATCCTCGCCTACTTCAGTTGTCGTCAAGAACCAGATTTAAGTCCCCTATTTACATCTTCTGTGGAGGAAGCATCTTGCCTGCTCAATTCTGGAGACAGGCAAGATGCCTGTCCCACAAATGCCATTCTCACCCCTAAAAAATGGGGATTTCCCCGCTGTGTCGGCAAAGAGCTATCTTGGCACATCTGGCAGCCCGGAGATGCTTTACATACTGGAGCTTATGGCATACTTGAACCCCTGCCGGATGCTCCTAAAATAGATTGCTCAGAAGTAGATTTAATGCTCGTACCCGCTGTAGGCTGCGATGTTCGCGGCTATCGCTTGGGCTACGGCGGCGGCTATTACGACAGAATGTTCAGTTTACCTGAGTGGGAATCAAAAATTACGATCGGCATTATCTTTGAATTTGCCTTGCTGGCCCAACTACCAGTTGACTCGTGGGATAAACCGCTGCACGGAATTTGCACGGAAAGCGGTTGCAAAATTGCACAGCGAAAATCTTAAACGGGCATAAACAAATTAATTTTCCGCAATTATGCCTATATCCTCTTAATCTAGAATCTAGAATCTAAAATCTAAAATCTAAAATAGTATGGCCCAGCGCTACGTTCGAGTTAAAACAACACAAGGACACATCCATTACGGTTTACTGCAACTCAGCCACAGTGTGCAAGTATTTGATGCACCGCCCTGGTTAAAAGGACAACCAACCGATTTGGAACTTTCACCAGATACTTACCAAATTCTCGCCCCGTGTTCTCCCTCAAAAATTGTAGCCGTAGGCAAAAATTATGTCGATCACGCCGCCGAGATGGGAACCCCAGTACCGGAAGAACCCCTGCTGTTTTTCAAGCCTCCGAGTGCAGTCATCCCCGCAGGTGCAGCGATTCGTTATCCGCAGCAGTCGGAAAGGGTAGACTACGAAGGAGAATTGGCCCTGGTAATTGGCGAACATTGTACCAACTGCACTCCCGAACAAGCACACAGCAAAATTTGGGGCTATACTATCGCCAACGACGTAACAGCCAGAGATTTGCAAAAGCGGGACAACCAGTGGGCCAGAGCCAAAGGGTTCGATACTTTTTGTCCCTTGGGGCCTTGGATTGTCCGCGAACTGAGTCCTGCTGCACAATTGCAGACTTTTGTCAATGAGAGCGATCGACCGGTACAGTCATCCCAGATCGATCGCATGGTATTTTCGCCAGACTTTCTTGTCTCCTACATCAGTCAAATAATGACCCTAATTCCCGGCGATGTGATACTGACTGGAACACCGCAAGGAGTAGGGCCGCTACAAATAGGCGATCGAGTCCGCATCGAAATTGAAGGCATCGGCAGTCTTGAAAATACAGTAGTGATTAGTAATGGGTAATGGGTAATTGGTAATTATCACCAACAACTAACAACTGTCAACTGTCAACTGTCAACTGTCAACTGCCAACTGCCAACTGACTAACGTACCTGCATATAAACAGCATCCGAAAGCGGAGGAATCTCTGCATAGCGTCCCAAAAGCGACTGCACGACTGCATAGACAAATGCAGCAAAAGCGCCCAAAAACACCATGTTATACAGAGTTTCCGCAATAAATGCGACTTGGACGCCTTTTGAAAAAATCGGCAAAACTAGACCGCACAGCATCAAAACAATGTCTAAAAGAATCGCCTGCATCGCATTAAAACGAATGAAGTGACTGATGTTTTCGTTTCTAACTACTCCTAAATATAGGGCAAAGAAGATAATCAAGCTAGCAAAGGGCACCCTATAAAGTTGAAGCAACGGAGTTAGCGGGATCAAAAACAGTTGCAGGACAGGAAACTGTGCAAACAGATACCTGCCAAACCCCAGCCCGTCAATCAGTGGCAGCAAATAAGGCAAAGAAGCAAAAATCCGGTCTGGAACAGTTGTAGATCCGCGCCAAGTCATAATGAACTCTCCTGAGTCGATCGATTAACTATCAATTCCCGTTACACTCAGCATAACGCAGCAGGGTTTGTGTTCCGACTCGCCCGGAATTTTCCCACACTCAGAGCCGAGTAGATTCAGGGGTACTTAGATCGAGTCGGGTTCAATAGTCACCATGCCCGATGCCCGATGCCCGATGCCCGATGCCCGATGCCCGATGCCCCATGATTATTTAATATTGGCAATGACGAAGCCCATTTGACACTCGTACCGATCGGGCAAATTTTCCGTAGGTTTAGCAACTGGATGCCCGCAGCGAAGCTCTCCACCGCTCCAGCGAGGTTGGCCCGTGCGATCGGCGAGCACACAACCTTGGCAAACACACTGAGGGGCAAGCATCTGATTTTCCATTAGAATAACTAACATTTGATACCTCCGGCAGGTTTCACACCAGTAATTTCATTGTATGTCAGGAACTTGGGACAAACCGCTTAACCCGAACACAATGTAATATTTGTATCAATCGTGCGAAATCCGTAGTAGGGTAAAAGATCCCCAATTCGCAATCCCAAAATTGTCAAGAGGTTGATTATTGTGACCGACACTAACTTAGACTTGCTTTCCAAAACCGACCCGCAGATTGCCGATTTAATCGGGCAAGAACTCCAGCGGCAGCGAGACCACCTAGAACTGATCGCCAGCGAAAACTTCACCTCCGCAGCCGTAATGGCAGCTCAAGGCTCAGTGCTGACCAATAAATACGCTGAAGGACTGCCAGCCAAACGCTACTACGGCGGCTGCGAATTTATTGACGGCATCGAGCAAATTGCGATCGATCGCGCCAAACAGCTCTTTGGAGCAGCTCACGCCAACGTCCAGCCCCACTCCGGCGCTCAAGCGAACTTTGCAGTGTTTTTGAGCTTGCTAGAGCCTGGAGACGCAATTATGGGCATGGATTTGTCCCACGGCGGACACTTGACCCACGGTTCCCCCGTCAACGTCTCCGGCAAATGGTTCAAAGCTTTTCACTACGGCGTTAACAAAGAAACAGAACAGCTTGACTACGACGAAATTTTGGCACTGGCGAAACAAAACCGACCAAAATTGCTGATTTGCGGCTATTCAGCATATTCGCGAATTATCGACTTTGAAAAGTTTAGAGCGATCGCCGACGAAATCGGAGCCTACTTGCTCGCCGACATCGCCCACATCGCCGGGTTAGTCGCCACAGGCCACCACCCAAGCCCCCTCGCCCACTGTCACGCAGTCACCACCACCACTCACAAAACCCTACGCGGCCCCCGCGGCGGCTTGATTATGACTAATGACCCGGAATTAGGCAAAAAGTTCGACAAAGCAGTGTTCCCCGGCACTCAAGGCGGCCCCTTAGAACACGTTATTGCGGGCAAAGCAGTAGCTTTCGGCGAAGCATTAAAACCCGAATTTAAAACTTATTCCGGTCAAGTAATAGAAAATGCGCGGGCTTTAGCTGCACAGTTGCAGCAGCGGGGTTTAAAACTCGTTTCCGGCGGCACGGACAATCACTTAATGCTAGTAGATTTGCGATCGGCAAACATGACAGGCAAGCGAGCCGACCAATTAGTTAGCGGTGTGAATATTACTGCTAATAAAAATACCGTGCCTTTCGATCCAGCATCGCCTTTTGTCACCAGCGGTTTGAGACTCGGTTCGCCGGCGATGACAACCAGGGGCATGGGAACTACTGAATTTACCGAAATTGGTAATATTATTGCCGATCGCCTGCTAAATCCAGATGATGAAAGCGTCGCAGCCGACTGCCTGCGTCGAGTAGCAGCACTGTGCGATCGCTTCCCATTATATCCCCACTTGTTCTTAAAAGTGCCGGCATTAGCTTAATTTTCCTGATCGGCAATGGGAAATTTGTAGTTGGAAGTGTACGGGTAAAACGGTAAAAGAGCAGGAAAAGATTGATAGTTGCCGATAGCGATATTGACAAGCGGTTTTCACCAAAAATATCGATCGCCCATACGGTTTTTAGTAAAGATATTTGTCGGGCGGGGCTGGTTTGACTAACGGTATTTGTCGGTTGCGAAAGATACCGCTCAACAGGGCCCGCTCGCCAAATATCAACTTTTTTGCTCGCGAAAGAGTCGATATTTCAAATCGTTAATTCGAGAGTTATGAATGAAAAACCTGACAATTCGCCCCAGGGCAACTGCCATTGCGGCAAATCTCCGACTCCCAAACCCCCAGTCGCTCTTCAAGATGTTTCCTTGTTATAAGCCATCTGAAATGTAGTAGACTCTGCCTGACAGCCTAATTGCCCCGCACTATTTAAAATTGATTTCAGATGCCGTATCAGTATCTGTACCACATACTCGCTTTCCTGGTTTCTGCGAGCATCGTCCTCTGGAGTACACCAATAGTCAAAAAAATTGGTCTCAAAAGCGGGCGAGTCGATCGGCCAGGCGAGCGAAAAGTCCACAAGCGCCCGATGGTGCGCTTGGGAGGAGTTTCCATCTTTCTCGGCACTCTCACTGCCCTCTTATTTGTCTGGCTCTCAGGAGGCTTCCTCGATGCTAACGGACAAGTTCTCAATTCCAAAGACGAATACGAAATTTGGGGAGTCACCCTCGGCGGCATCGGATTCTTCCTCATCGGTTTAGCAGATGACCTATTTTCGCTCTCGGCCGTAAAACGTTTGCTCATGCAAATTGGCGTATCCAGCATCGTTTGGTACGCGGGCGTACAAATTGAGTTTCTCACAGTTCCCTCCCTGGGACTGACAAATATTGGCTGGCTGAGCTTGCCAATTACCGTGATTTGGCTTGTCGGCATGGCTAACGCCATAAACTGGATTGACGGTTTGGACGGTTTAGCAGCCGGAGTTTCAGGTATTGCAGCAGTTGTAATGCTGATAGTCAGTCTGTCGATGCACCAACCAGCCGCGGCCCTAATTGCAGCGGCTTTAGCTGGCGGGGCCTTGGGATTTCTGCGCTACAATTTCAATCCGGCTCAAATTTTTATGGGAGATGGCGGGGCTTATTTTATCGGGTTTACTCTCGCTGGAGTGGGAGTAATTGGGTTAGTTAAAACTACGGCTGTTACTTCTGTGTTGCTGCCATATTTAATTTTAGCTGTACCGATTTTAGATATGTCGGCGGTGATTCTCGATCGACTCCGCAACGGCAAATCACCATTTATTGCTGACAAGCGCCACCTCCACCACCGACTTCTAGAAGCCGGACTCTCCCATAAATTTGCGGTTTTATTTATTTACTCGCTGACACTGTGGGTAGGGAGTTTAGCCCTAGCTTTTTCGGTTCCAAGCGGCGTAATTTACGCTATGGGTGCAACAAGTTTGCTGGGATACGCTAGCTGGAAAGTTTGGAGACACGCTCGATAGTCAGTTGACAGTTGACAGTTGACAGTTGACAGTTGACAGTTGACAGTTGACAGTTGACAGTTGGCAGTTGACAGTTGACAGTTGATGGTTGGCAGCTTGCCCTGAGCTTGTCGAAGGGTTGACAGTTGACAGTAGTCATTTACTACCAATTACCAATTAGCAATTACCAATTAGCAATTACCAATTACCAATTACCAATTACTAATTAGCAATTACTAATTAGCAATTGCCCATGCCCAATGCCCAATGCCCAATGCCCTATTACCAATGCCCAATGCCCAATGCCCTATTACCAATAACTAATGGTTGCTGAAATTATTTGTGTTGGCACTGAATTGCTGTTAGGAGATATTCTTAATGGCAACGCTCAGTTTTTAGCGAAAGAATTAGCGAGTTTGGGAATCCCTCACTACTATCAAACCGTGGTGGGGGACAATCCAGAACGCATCAAACAAGTATTGCAAATCGCTGTGGGTCGATCGCAACTTTTACTCTTCACAGGAGGCCTCGGCCCGACACCAGACGACCTCACAGTCGAAACAATCGCCGATTTCTTTGGAGTTCCCTTAATCGAAAAACCGGAAATTATCGCCGATATCGAACAAAAATTTGCCCTGCGGGGACGCACCATGAGTCCCAGCAATCGCAAACAAGCTTTAATTCCAGAAAGTGCGGACATTCTGCCGAACCGCTGCGGTTCGGCACCGGGGATTATTTGGCAGCCGGTTTCTAACCTGACAGTAATGACATTTCCCGGCGTACCGGCGGAAATGCACTTGATGTGGCGAGAAACCGCCGTTCCTTTCCTGAAAAATGGCGGCTGGTGCAGCGCCACTATTTTCAGTCGCACGTTGAAATTTTGGGGAATTGCTGAGTCGGCGCTGGCGGAAAAAGTAGAATCTTTTCTGCATTTAACTAATCCTACTGTGGCTCCCTACGCCAATCACGGCCAAGTCAAATTGCGGATTTCTGCCCGCGCTGACTCGGAAGCGGCTGCGAAAAAGTTAATTGAGCCGATCGAACAACAATTGCAGCAGATTACTGGCCTAGACTGTTACGGTGCCGATACCGATACCCTCCCTTCGACAGTAGGCAAATTGTTGCTGTTGGTCGGGGAAACTCTGAGTGTGGCTGAATCCTGCACTGGAGGAGGATTGGGGGCGATGCTGACTTCTGTTCCCGGCAGTTCGAGCTATTTTTGGGGCGGGATTATTTCTTATGACAATCAGGTTAAGGAATCATTATTAGGTGTTAATCCGCAAGATTTAGCCGAATTCGGCGCAGTCAGCCAGCAAGTAGCCAAACAAATGGCCGCGGGAGTGCGCGCGAGGCTCAATACCGATTGGGGATTGAGCATTACAGGCATCGCGGGGCCAGGAGGCGGTACAGACGCTAAACCTGTGGGACTGGTTTATGTCGGTTTATCCGGCCCTGACGGCGTGACAGAAAGTTTTGAATACCGTTTTGGCGATGCGCGAGGCCGCGATTGGATTCGGCATCTCAGTAGCTGTACGGCGCTCGATCGGCTCCGGCGTCAATTATTGTTGGTAAAAGCGTAAAAAGTATCCAACGCTGTGTAAATTGTCAACCATTAGCAGTAAGCTTAATCTTTATTTAATAGTTTGTAAACCCAGATTGTTTCGCAATTTTCCGATAACCTCTTGCTTATCTGTAAAGATTCGTTATGATAATAAGATAGGACTGATTGGCAAAGATACTGAAATCTCTCCTTTGCTGAAAACAACCAGCAAGCGAGACAGCAAGTTTGACCTTTGGTTTCAAAGTCGCGCTTGCTTATGTTTCAGAAATTTAGCCGTCGGTTTAGCAGTCTAGACTATAAAAAAAGGAGCTATCCGTTCAATGGAAAACATTGAAAAGGTGCTGGAACAAATTGAAAAATGGGTTCGCAAGTTGATAGAAGGACTGCTGAGTCCCGAAGCTCAACCGGAACTGCAACCGATTCCTATTCCAGTTAACCAACCTAGGCATCGCCGATAGTTGAGACTGGGTTTGAGATTTGATCTTGGCGATCGAATTTAAGTCAAGACTCAAAGTTTTGTGGCGCTGGAATTTAAAAAATTGTTAAATATCCTGGTACTTCACGGCCCCAATCTGAATCTATTGGGTCAGCGAGAACCTGGAGTTTATGGTCTTGCGACTTTAAATGATATCAACGAGTTGCTAGAACGAGAAGCGCAAGCCCTCCAGGTGAAAGTCTCAATTCAGCAGTCGAATCATGAAGGGGTCTTGGTGGATGCAATTCACTTGATGTTAGGGCAGCACCAAGGCTTATTAATTAATCCTGGAGCTTATACTCATACGAGTGTGGCAATTAGAGACGCGATCGCCGCAGTGAATATCCCTGCGGTGGAAGTTCATCTGAGCAATATTTATCGGCGGGAAGCTTTTCGACACCACTCGTATATCGCACCAGTGGCGATCGGGCAAATCAGCGGTTTTGGCTCAGAAAGTTATCGGCTGGGGCTGCAAGCTCTAGTTACTTACCTGATTAAAAATTAAAAATTGACCGATTTTCGCGATCGGATGAGGGCAGGTTTTAGATGGAAAACCAGCCCTTATATGTTTGGGTTAAATTCAAATTAATCACAAGAGTTAGGCAAAGAAGCACAGCAGGAAGAATTCTAAATTACCAATTACCAATTACCAATTACTAACAACTTGAGTTAAATTCAAATGCGGCATTCCCTGTTGAGCAAGTTTCAAGGAACCATCCTGGGGGCAGTTTTAGGAGACTCTATAGGCCTGCAATACCAGAGGCAAATCGTGGGTATTCCTCCCCAAACAGAAGACTTGCAGCCGATTTTACAACTGACGAAACACCAACAATTGACCCTAAGAGGGGCAACATTGGCCTTGAATTCTGTCAACAGTAAAATCCCAAGTGGCAAAGACTCATCCGCATCCGGGAGACTTGCGGTAGCGTGTGCTCAAAGTTTAATTCGGTGTAGGGGTTTAGATTTAAAAGATTGGCGCGAAACTTGGGAAGCATTTGCCAATTCCGAAATCTACGATCCGCGAAGCAGTGAGTTTCAAAGCCTGCTTAACCCTTGTGAAGCTGCCGTTGCTGCGCTGCCATCCGCGATGTTTTTTCACGAAAATAAAGCCAAGCTGCGAGAAAAAATCATGCTGGCGATAGAGGTTTGGCACAACGAAAACCAGCCAGAATGGGAAACAGCAATTTTAGCAGTAGCATATACGATCGCCCGATCGCTCAAACAAAGACTTGACCCCGCGACAGCGATCGAGCAAACACTTGCCTACCTGAAAACAGATAATGCCTTAACAGAGCTGCTGCTGCAAGTGCAAATACTACTAGAAAAAGGAGCCGATTTAGAAACAGCCGCCACTCATCTGTGCAAAAGCGCGACAGCTTTGCGAGAAAGACAGGGCGAAGGTGAAAAAAAATTACAAACCGAGTCAATTGTCAACCCAGAAAATTTGATTCCCATTGCCTTAGCTTTCTACTGCTTTTTGAACACCCCAGAAGACTTGCGCTTGTCAGTGGTGCGTGCTGCCCGCTGTGGCATAACTGGACAAATAACCTGCGCTTTGACAGGAGCTTTGTCTGGAGCCTATAACGGCGTTGGTGCGATTCCTGTAGAATGGCGACAGGTATCTTCGGCTCAGGTTAATTCGCAGCAGCTAGCCGACGGCCGAGAACCCTCGCTCTGGGGAATCGGCAGCGATGCCAAAATTGTGGAGTTAGCAAATAATTTGTTTGCGGTGTGGGCGGGAGTTTACAACCCTTCTGCGGGCATGAATTCGGCAGCGCTAGCCCGCGCTGTGGCTGCACCTTATGTGATTAGACCTCGCAAAATATAACGTTTTGAGCTTGAAAAAGGGAGGGTAAACTAGAAATTAATTAATAATGAGAAATGGGCAATTAACCAGTCAAAAGCGAAAGCGGAAGGAAAGCGGCAATTAAAAATTTAAAAATAAAATCTGACTATCTTGACTCCCAAAACCCAGTTTATAGGAAAATGTTGGGTTTTAAAACCAGGAATCTACGGATAAATCGGGTTTTTAGCCCTCGCGCCCGCGAACTGTTCGAGATAGACAAGGACTCGAAAGAAGCAGCCGAAGCTTGATGACACTGCTGGCTGGTTGGCTACTTCTTAGCAAACCGAACTGCTGGCGACATTCAGGCAAAGTAGCTGGCGCGGTTAAATATTCAGGTACGGCAATTCGGATACACTCAATCAAGATGCACAGTCAGAATTTCTGACCGAGAAATGGGGATACAAGCCCCTTCTTCAGTGGCCGGCTTTGTGCGATAATTTAAGTGGTTGAAATCCCCACCTAAGAGTGCAGCGATATATACTCATCAGAGTTGAAACCGGGACTGCTCCAGTAATAGGGAAAGACTGAAGGGCAATGGTTAAAATCCAACCTGGAAGCAAAACAAAAGTATTGTTAATATTCCCAAAAAAAACGATACATATTAGTCGCCATAGGGCATTAGGAGACTCTAAACGGACATGGAGGGACTGTAAGACTACCTTGGTAGCAGGACTCGTTGAAGTGTCAAGAATCCCCGCTCGTTTACGACGGGGAGTATGTCAAAAGGCTGCTGGATAACAGTGAACATATCTTCGACATATAATGAATACGATCTCCTCATTGATGCGACAGATTGAGCAGCTAGGGGCTGCGCGCTCACTGCGCCAACACATTGCTAAAGTGCAAAATGGCAGCAGCAAAGCAGATACCTCACGCGCTGGCGGGCCTCTCCTGAGCCGTTTGTCGCGCCCGAAATGGATTCTTCCCGAGACTTTTACTACTAAATTTACAAGTAAAACCTCCAAATCAAGCCTCAAAAATCAAGCTCGTTCCCCTATGTTGGCGCTGGTAGCGGTAGTTTCCCTAAGCAGCACTCTGGGCCACCGCTTCTACAACCAGCCGAAACTGGATGTGGGGACGAAAGCTCCTCAGACGATTAAGGCTCCTGCTACTGCTAGCGTCCCCGATTACAAAACTACTGAAGAACAGCGGAAAGCAGCGCGGACAGGGGCTGTAGCGATATTAATGCTGGATTCGGCGGTCGATCGACAAATTTATCAAGAATTGCAACAATTTTTGCAGCAGGGAAGCGAGCTACGGGAGGCGGTAGGCCCGTTTCCGTTTGCGAGCACCTCGGCGCTCTCACTTGCGGTTCAGGTTTACTTGCGGGGCTGTCCCGAGTGGGAGTGGCGCTCGATTTTGGCGCAAGCGGGTGACAAAAGGGCAACTTCCGAGCGATTGAGTTTGGATTCCCCGGCAATTGCTGGGGCAACAGATAACAAGTCTCAGCAAGATGCTATCGCTCAACTGCAAGCTTACAGCCGATCGGTCCGGGCGGCAGAGTTTCAAAGCCTGACAGACAGTATTTCCTCTGCTCGCCAGCGCTATCTCAATGCTGTGGAGGCGCTGGGAAAACCGTCGGTTTTGGGGCTGCCCCAGATTTACGATACTTCGCTGTTTGATTTGTCGGATGCAGCTTGGCAGAAAACCCAAACGGGTATGAGTCGGGCGGCAAAAAGGATGGTGGCTCAAGGTATCCCGCAGGGCTTGCCAAAAGAGATTTTGAAAGAAGCTGTGAAGCTGCAAGTGGCTGATGAAGTGCCGTTAGAGTCCCAAGCTTTGGCGGTGGAGGGTTTAAGTGCGATTTTGCAGCCAAATCTGGTGAGAGATCGGGAGGAAACCAAACAGCTAGCGGAATTAGCGGCGCAAAAGGTGAAACCGGTGATGATCGCAGTAGATCAGGGCGAGATAATTGTTGCAGAAGGAAAAGAGATATCGCAGCAAGATTTCGTGTTGCTGGACTATTTTGGTTTGAGCCGGCGGGGGGTGAATTGGCTGGGGCTGGCGGGGTTCGTGTGTTTAGTATCGGGGGCAATTGTGATCGTGCTGCTGGTAGAAAGGCACTACCGCTTGCGCCGGAGAGATCATTTGCTGTTGCTGCTGCTGACTTTGAGCGCGCCGGTGCTGGTGAGTTTGGGGCTGCCTTGGACGAGTTTGCCCGCGATCGGGATTTTAGCGGGTGGCTTCTACGGTTCGGCGGTAGGAGTCACTGTGGTGGGGCTGCTGTCGGCGCTGCTGCCGGTTGGCTTAAATGTGGAGTTGATTCATTTGGTGGCTAGCGCGGCGGGGGGATTGCTGGGCGCTTTTATGGCCGGGCGGCTGCGATCGCGCGAGGAGTTGGCTCTCTTGGGCGTGGCTGTGGGCTTGACTCAGGGCTCGGTTTATCTGGTGGGGACTTTGATTGCCAGTGCGGCTGCCGGTGCGATTTGGTACGTCGTTCTCGGTACTGTGGGCGCGCAAAGTTTGGCCGGTTTGGCTTGGAGCGTTGTGGCGATCGGCATCAGCCCTTATTTGGAACACGTTTTTGACTTGATTACCCCGATCCGGCTGGCGGAACTTGCCAATCCCAACCGCCCGCTGTTGAAGAAATTGGCTGCCGAGGCTCCGGGGACTTTTCAGCACACGCTGTTTGTGGCGAGTTTGGCGGAGGCTGCAGCCCGGGAACTCGGCTGCAATGTTGAGCTGGTCAGAGCTGGGACATTATACCACGATATTGGAAAAATGCACGACCCGCTCGGATTCTGTGAAAATCAAATGGGCGGGGGTAACAAACACGATGAAATTAATGACCCTTGGGCGAGCGCTGAGATTATTAAAAAGCACGTTAGCGAGGGCTTGGTGATGGCGCGGAAGCATCGATTGCCGAAGGCAATTCAGGCGTTTATTCCCGAGCACCAAGGTACAATGTTAATTGCTTACTTCTACCACCAAGCGCAGCAAATTGCTGCAAAAGAAATAGAAGATTTAAAGATTGCTTTGCCAGATGCGGATAATTCAAAGTTAACGATCGTAAGTCGCCAAGTGAGGGAGGAGGATTTTCGCTACGATGGGCCGATTCCGCAGTCGCGGGAAACCGGGATTTTGATGCTGGCAGATTCTTGCGAGGCTGCTTTGCGATCGCTCAAGGATGCTACTCATGAAGAGGCTTTGAATATGGTTAATCGGATTTTGCGAGCTCGTTGGCAGGATAATCAGTTGATTGATTCGGATTTAACGCGGGAGGATATGTCTCTAATTGCGGAGATTTTTGTGCGGGTTTGGGAACAGTTCAATCACAAGCGGATTGCTTACCCCAGTGCAGTTTTCACTCCCAGGTAGGAGGAAATTTTTAGTTATGAAAAATCAGTTCGCATTTCAGTTGTGAATGAGATTTCATTGCTATCTGCCCGGTAAAGCGCCATGTACTTCAGGATTGTGGCTGACAATTACCACAGTTTGCTTGATTCCTGTGATTAGCCAATGTCTGTCTGTTTGAATCAAGGAGTGAAAATAGTTACCTCCTGTATCCAGCCGATTCTGTCCCGCTTCGCGCTCGGGGTCAAGTCGATAAATGCGGTACACAGACTTACATTTGGCAGCATCCTTTTTAATAGTTACCTCGTGATTTGTGCTGACGTGCAGCGTTCGCAAACCGGCAAGACCTTCTACGCGCTGTTTTATGTATTCTTCTGCGGTTACTCGTCGGGGAGTTTCACCTCGAAATTCGGAATAGTCGATATCTATTTCGTCTGCTAGATGCGAGCGCAATTTTTGCCAGTCTTGGGCATCGATCGCATTGGCAAATGCTACGATCGTATCTACAACCCCAGCGCGATCGATAATCCAGCGGATGTCTGGCAGTTCGTACATAAAAAATAAATTTTGTGAGTGGTGAGTTCAAAAGATTTTAATTTTTAACCGCAGATGAACGCGGATAAACGCCGATTTTTTGTGTTGATTCTATCCTTTGACTCCAGCGGCGGTTTCTGTTGGCACAATGTATTTTTGCAAGAGCAAAAATAGTCCTAAAACTGGAACTATAGAAATAATGGAACCCGCGGCAACTAAACGCCAATCTAAGGAAAATGTCCCGGCTAAATTGGCTACGCCTAAAGGTAAAGTGTAATATTCCGGCCTGTCTAAAACTAGCAGCGGCCACAGAAAGTCGCTCCAAGAACCGATAAATACGAAAATTCCTAGGGTGACTAAAGCTGGCTTAATTGCCGGAATCATGACGTGCCACCAAATGCCTAATTCGCTGCAGCCGTCGATGCGGGCGGCTTCTTCTAGTTCTTTGGGAACTGCTAGGAATGCTTGTCGTAATAAAAATATGCCGAAGGCTGAGGCTAGTGCGGGAAAGATTACGCCTAAATAACTATTTTTTAGTCCGAGTTGTACTGTCAATATGTATAGGGGAATCATGACTATTTGGAAGGGAATCATGATTGTGGAAATGATTGTGATTAAGATGGCTTCGCGGCCGCGAAATTTGAGTCTGGCTAAGGGGTAAGCGGCGAGGGCGCAAAAGAGGACGTTGATGCTAACTGTGAGGCAGGCAATTAGGGTGCTGTTGAACAGGTAGCGGCCGAAGGGGTTGGTTTGCCACACTTTGATGAAGTTTTCGAGGGTTGGCTGTTGTGGCCACAGTTGCGGGGGATATTGAAAGATGTTTTCGCTTGGGGATTTGAGGGAGGTACTCAGCAGCCACAGCAGGGGGAAGAGCATTAAAAGTGCGATCGCGCTCATGATGGTGTACGTCCACAGGGTGCTCCACGGCGAGGGAGTGTTGTTTGGGGAATTTGGTTTTTTAGTTTTGAGATTGTTCATTGTTGGGATATGATGATAAGTCCTTGCTTCGTGAGAAGCCTTGTTGTCCATAAGGGGATTATTGCCATGAAACCGTTTATTTACGAAACAATGTACATTCTGCGCCCTGATTTGGGTGAAGAAATGACTGACCAGGCGATCACGAAATATCAAACTATTTTGCGCGATCAAGGTGCTGAAAATATCGAAACTCAGCACCGCGGCAAACGTCGCTTGGCTTACGAAATCGGCAAGCACCGCGACGGAGTATACGTTCAAATGAACTATACAGCTCCGGGCGCTGCAATTTTTCCTCTGGAGCGCGCGATGCGTCTGAGCGAAGAAGTGATTCGCTATTTGACAATCAAGCAAGATGTGCCAGATGCACCTGAAGCGGAAGCGGAAGCTGAAGTCGCCGAGTAGCATTCGTGTCAACTTAACGTCTTATGTAGTACCAGTCTACTGTTTGATGATTAGGACCGCTTATTCCCCGGCACGCATTTCTTAAGGGCTACCCTGTACACACAACTTGAAAAACTAACGTCAGAGCCTTTCGCTCCCCGTGGCATCCTCCTGAAAAAGAGACTAGGGGGATCTCTGGAATTGTGGGTACAGCATAGTTTCTTAAGGGCGGGACTTGATGTTAATTGAAATTATATGTGAATGGGCGATTGTTTTTCTAGGGGAGGACGATCGCTCTTTTTTGTGGGGAGGCTGCTGAGGCTTAATCTATTTTTACCAACAAATAAAGCTCGCTTTTAGAGGATGGCGAGAGCGATTCACTTTGGCTCAACTCTATTATCTAGTTGACTACAAAAAACTTGACTATGCTTGAGCATAGCTGCTTAATCATTGTAAATCTAATTGTGATTCGCTACTTATTAAATTTACTGTTAACTAAGGCAAATTCGACTCCATTGAGAGGCAAAATTCTGTATCTATAGCAATCCTAAATGATTTGTGGGACTACTCGTTACCAGGCTCTGCCTGGTAACGCAGATCCGGAGGCTCTGCCTCCATTTTCGCAGGTGAGGCAGAGCCTCTGGACATGGGTTTCCCAGGCCAAGAGCCTGGGAACCAGTTATTGAAAATGATTTAGGATTGCTATATAACTCTGAACCAAACTATAAAGTTATTTTTGCCCTTGGCAATTAGGTAGTCGCTAAAATGTGGCTTTTAGAAGATGAATATTGTCAAATTTTGCCAACTGCTGCTTGAGGTTGGGCCTGAATCAACTAGCCAAAGCTCGATCGCACTCCCTGCAACCTCGATCGAGATTCTCGCCCCATAGCCCCATTGTAAAGTTTTGTGACAATTTCAATTTGGTAGCTTTAGATACAGAATTGTCTGTTATAGTGATAGAAGAGAAGAAAAAAACAGCCCAACATTAATCTAAAGAATACGGAGAAACCCCCTATGTCTACCGAAAATCAAGCTCGCTCTCTGATGATGCGCCACCACCAACTGGTGAAGAACCGGCAGCAATCCATGCTCAACCGCACCGCCACCGAAGTCGGGATGGAAGATACGCACTACTGGGGTCACATTCAAGGCAAACCGCAGCCCAGCTTTCAAGCCAGTTACGATCGCAGCAACGCCACTATGAGCTAGGGTCAGCTCAATTTCGACAATTGCCTACGCAGTTATTACCTATAATTTGGAGAAATCAGTTATGTCAACTCAAGAACAAGCCCGCAACCTGATGATGCGCCATCAACACGTCGTCAAAAACCGTCAGGAATCGATGCTGAGCCGTGTGGCTGCTGAAGTTGGTTTAGATGCTGGTTCTCCAGCGAGTATTGATCGCAAATAACTCCTTTTTTCAACCGCGAGATAGTTGAATCGAGTTTGTTGTTTGCTAGCTAAAAATTAATAATGTCAATTACAAAACCGTCGCGACTTCTTCTTGAGTTCTAACTCTAGATTGGAAGCCGCGATTAGTTTTATGGGGAATTGGGAATTAGGAATTGGTAATATCTCGATCGTACTGCTTGTATAGAGAGCCGTTTGAGTAAAGGGTGAGCTAAACGAGAGTTGGATAGCCTCAAAAGTATACATCACAAACAATAAAAGACGTTTGTGCCGAGAAACTTGATATAATCCCCTTTCAGCAGATTGAAGGCTACTAGGGAGGTCATCATGTCGGACTGGAAAAAAATTGACGGCGGAGTTACAGCACCCAGAGGGTATCGAGCATCGGGAATTACAGCGGGTTTGAAGCCTTCAGGCTTGCCGGATTTAAGTTTAATTTTGTCAGAGGTAGAGGCGATCGCCGCCGGAGTCTTCACAACCTCCACTGTCCGGGCCGCTTGCGTGGACTACTGCCGCCAGCGTTTGCAAGCTAAACCCAGCGCCAAAGCAATTTTGTGCAATGCGGGACAAGCTAATGCTGCTACTGGCGAACAAGGTTTGGCAGATGCCCTCGAAAGTGCCAAATTGTTGGGAGAAGCGCTGAATATTCCTCCAGAATCAATTCTTTTGGCCTCCACTGGCGTCATCGGACAGCGGATAAAAATGGAGCCGCTGAGGGCGGGAATTCCGCGATTAGTTGCTGAGGCATCGGAAACTGGTTCTGATGCGGCGGCTAAGGCTATTTGTACGACTGATTTAGTGCCGAAAACGATCGCCCTGGAAACCATGTTTGGCGATCGACCCGTCCGCATCGGCGGCATTTGCAAAGGTTCGGGAATGATTCACCCGAATATGGCAACAATGCTGGCATTTGTAACTTGCGATGCAGCAGTGTCGTCGCATTTATGGCAAGAAATGCTGAGTCGGGCGGCTAACAGAAGTTTCAATCAAATTACTGTTGACGGCGATACCAGTACCAACGATTCGCTAATTGCTTTGGCGAATGGTCAATCTCGCACACCGGCAATTACGGAAATGGGGGCAGATGCTGAAAAATTAGAGGCGATGCTGACAGAAGTGTGCGTACATTTAGCAAAGGCGATCGCCCGTGACGGCGAAGGTGCAACTTGTTTGGTAGAAGTGCAAGTTAGTGGCGCGGTGGATGAAGTTTCTGCGAGTAAAATTGCCAAAACAATTGTCGGTTCTTCCTTGGTGAAAGCTGCTATTTTCGGACGCGATCCGAATTGGGGCAGAATTGCGGCGGCGGCTGGGCGCGCTGGTGTATCTTTCGATCAAGAGAATTTGCGGATTCAATTGGGGGATTTTTTGATGATGGAAAACGGACAACCTAAAGAGTTCGATCGCGCTGCTGCAAGTAATTATATGAAAGCGGCTGCGGAGGGGAAATATTTGAAGGCTGATACGGTTTTAATTCAGGTTAGTGTCGGGAATGGCAGCGGTTTTGCGAAAGCTTGGGGATGCGATTTGAGTTACGACTACGTGAAGATTAATGCGGAGTATACGACTTAAATAAGTCCAGGCGGTTAGAAGTCCGGGCGGTTAGAAGTCCGGGCCTACACAAACAAAACCAGACGAGAGAAAGTTGAAGGCAAATTTCACACAATTTAAACTAAAATTCCCCCACTTGGGGGAAATTAAAAAATCTAGGCATTGCTGATTTACGGTATGAAGCGCTAAATATGCCCGTCATAGAAACCAGTACCCACAAAGCTTTTGGATTTTAAGGTTATTTTTTCATACCCTGATTAAGCAATACCAAGCTTTATGATGCAGCACCTCATCCCAAGCAAATTCTTTTAATTCCCGGTTTTGGGCATGATAATATCTCTGACATGATTGAAAGTCATCAGTTTAGGATGGCATGAAAAAATACATTCAGAAGGTTAATGCCACAAAATGAAAATACTTCTTCTTGGGTTCATGTTTATTATCTGATTACAAAGTTTGAAAACACGCCCTAACCTAACCGAAACTATCGGAGACAAACACATAGCCGCCGCCATACGCCGCACCACCGGCCAATATTAAGCCGTCATTGCTCTGTGGATCTCCACTCTGAGCAAGTCCATAATTCACCACCCGCAACAACCGCTGCGGCGTAAAAGATTCTAATTCCACAAAATTGCCGGCATCCAGCCACGCGAGTTCTTCTGCTGTTAAACCTTGCCTCACAGCATCGGGTAATTGACGAGTGCTTTGTGCCATTGTTTGAGATTGCTGTACAAACATATCGCGGGTTTCCAAGATTTGACGGGGAGAAATGCCTAAATCAAAAATTGTGACGGCTTGATTTGCAAACCAGTTTGGACTGGTTCGTAGTTGATGCACTAAACTAACTCCAGCAGGATTCGCATCGTGCAGTGCATAGACTTTTAAATCAGCATTGCGTCGCAGCATTTCAATTACTGTGTCGAAGATGCTTTGGGGATAGCCGCTGATGCTGAGAATGGCGCAGTTGTTCTCAAAATGGACGTTGTTGGCAATCAGGAATTGGGCGGTTTCGTCACTGTCGCAGATGATTGCGCGATCGAAACTGTAGGCGCTAATTTCGGGATCGATGCTGGCGGATAAAGCTTCTTGGCGAGGTGCTGGGAGGAGTTTTTCTAGTGTACCGTTTACTCTTTGCCAGTCTCGCAGCCACTTATTACTCTGGGCTTGATTGACTAGAAATATTTCACCAGTTATCTGTGGACGATTTTTTTGTGAAATGCCCAGCCAGTAGGAAAATAGTCCTAGGGCGATCGCTGCGATGTATCCTGGGACATAGTTCAGTATCAAGCTTCCTGAAATCCCTGTTACTAACATCATTATTCCTAAAGTTTGTAAATTTGTGGCATTAATTCTTCTGTTGCGAGCACTTTGCTCGGTAGATTTGCTTTTCGCGAAAAATCCCCCAATCCAAATAATATTTAAAACTGTCCACACTATCAAAAATCCCACAGTATCAGAAAAAATAGAGCTCATGAATAAACCGCCAATGATTAGAATTATCAAGCTCTGGATCAAATATTCTAAAGTCCACTTCCAGAGGTTAGATGATGTGCGATTTTTTAGCCGTTTATCCATCAAATACAAAAACTGTTTGGGCGTAAAAAATAACATATTTTGGCTGGAGATATCTGCGATCGCATTCTTGAAAAATGGATCGGTGAAGGCGATTTTTTGATCGGTGATAGTAGTGGGATCAAATACAAAGGGATGGTTGCAATTCTTACAGCGCCCTGAGTTGGTGGTACGATCGCGCAAATTGTTGTCGGTGTTACACTGGACGCATTTCATTCCCATTTCGGTTACTCCTGATTAATTTAATGGATTTATGTCGTTTACGGTTGTTTCGGAATGATTTAACCGCAGAGGGCGCAGAGGGCACAGAGGAAGAGAAGAGAGAGATGAATAATTCGGTTTAAAAGATTTGCCCGTTTAACAAGATGGAATAGTCTTCTCGCTGTCGAATTAATCGATCGCCCTTAGCATCAATCAACACTTCAGCAGGGCGCGGGCGGTGCAGAAAATGCGACGACATCGCATAACCGTAAGCCCCACTATCCAAAATGGCGATTGCATCTCCAATTTGCAGTTTCGGTAGCCAACAATTGCGCCCCAAATAATCCCGCGAATAAGTCGTGTTGCCGCAAATATCGGTTTCGTATCGCGATACATCGCCGGTTTCCCAAGTTGCGATCGCCCGATAGCCTCCGTGTACCGCAGGCACTGATAGATTTGATACAGTGGTATCGACTCCGACTATTTGCCGCTCGCCCAACCACTTCACAGACACAACTTTTGCTAGCAAAATACCGCAACCTGCGATCGCCGATCGTCCCGGTTCAATCACCAACTTTATCGGGCGAGATAGCGCACTCAATCGTTCAGTAATCGCCGCACCAAACTCCCGCCAGTCAAACACCGCACCGCCTCGATAGGGATAGCCAAAACCACCCCCAAAATCGAGAATTCGCCAATCGGGTAACTGTTGGGCGATCGCAATTAGGCGATCGATTACTTGCGTAAAAGCACCAGTGGCATTAGTTCCAGTCCCTCGATAAAAATGCAGTCCCGTGATGCTAAAACCATGCTGCTGCGCGATTTCGTGGGCTTTTTCAAATTCAGCGGGATTGAGTCCGATGCGGCTGTCTCCCGTCAATTCGGGTAAGTTGAGCCGCAGTCCAATTTCGGGATCGATTAATCGCGGTTGACTGCGCGAATATTCGCAAAAATCCTGGAGTTGCGACAGGCTATCGAAGTTGAATCGATCGATCTTCCATTCAATCAGTTGCTGAATATCCGCCCGGTTGAGGTTACTGCCAGTGTAGACAATGCGATCGCCCGTAAAACCCGCTTTCAGCCCTAAAAAAACATCACCGGGCGTATTCGCGTGCAGCCCCCAACCAGTTGGCTGAATCAGTTGCAACAAAGCAATATTGCCGTTGGTGACTGTGGCAAAATGAAACTGAACGTGCGGATAGTCGATCGATCGGGTAATGTGTTCTAGGGTTTCACGCAGGCGATCGGCTTGATACACATAAAGCGGCGAACCATAGGTTGATAACAGTCGCTGGGCGATTGCTTCGGAGCACGGCGGCGAATGTATTTTGGTTTCATTATTTAGCAGAGATTCAATCATAAGGAAGAAGTTCGGCAACGGATTTTGTAGCGGATGTAACGGATGTAACGGAGGTTATATCAAGTCCGATGGATCTGTTCTGATATAATTCCATATCTTGTAGGGACGGGTTCACCAGTATTCTCAAATTCAAAGCCAACAAATTTATAAACCCGCCCCGACCATATCAACTGTCAACTGTCAACAGTCAACTGCCAACAGTCAACTGTCAACTGTCAACTGTTAACCTCCTTCGATATTTCCAAATGCGTTGTCCGATCGCCGGTGGCAACCAAAAAACATGATCCAGCGATCGCTTAACTGGAATTTCGCCTAAAACTTCGGTTCGCCATGCTTGCCACATCAGCAGCAACCAGAGATTGTTGCCAATGTATCGATCGCGCATGGCAACTCCGAGTTTTCCCGATAACATCGAGTCGGCTAAATGCGGTTGCCAGGATTTTTGCGATCGCAGTACATTCGGATTCAGCCGAGATCCGATCGCACTCCAAAACTCCCGGTAATACCACACCTTCAACGGCACACCCATCCCGCGTTTTTCCCGCCAGACAATTTCCGGTGGCAACCAACGTTCGGAGGCTTTTTTGAGGATGTATTTTTCGCACGCACCTTGCAGTAGCAGCTCGCCAGGGAGTTGAAACGTCCAGTCCGTGAGGTCGGGGTCGCAGAAGGGCGATCGCACCCACAAACCGCAAGCAAAGCCCAATGCGGTGGCCCTCGGCTGGATATTTTGGGCACCTTTGAGCATCAGCGAAGCCCGCCGCAGTTTGGCTAGCAGGGAGGGACAGGTGTCGGTACCGATCGCATCTTGCAGGTAAACGCTTAAATCGTGGGATTGAGTGCGATCGAGCCTCTTTGATAAAAAACTGGGCGTAAAAATCTGTTTTTCATAACCATAAAATCGCTGGAATGTCCGCAAATACTGCTGTTCAAAGGTTTCTTTTCCGGCTGGATGTTCTGCGCTGTAAACTCCGTTAGCAATCAAGGGTTTGTTTGTCCATCCGGCAAATAGCTGATCGCCGTTTTCGCCATTGAATACGACTCGCACCTCTTGCGCCGCCGCCTGTTTGAGCAAAAACAGCGGGGCTGTTGTGCCGTCTCCGTAGGGTGAATCTAGGGCTTTGGCGGTTGGCCCGATCGCGCGCAACACTGCATCGCCCGTCGCCGCCACTCGGATTAGCGGAATCCCGAAAAAGTCGGCAACCTGTTGCGCGTAGGGCAATTCGGAATAGCTTTCGACACCAAAATCGAGGGCATAGGCGCGGACTTTCAAGCCTGCTTTGACTAGCAGCGCTGTCACTAGGGAAGAATCAATGCCGCCTGATAGCAAAACGCCTACTGGTTCGTCGATCGGCAAATCAGCCACCTGTCGATCGATCGCCTGTTGTAACAGCGTTTGCAATTGTGCGATCGCCTCATCTTCACTCCGCAGTAATTGCGGCGCTTCTTGCCAAGCTGATTTCAGCGATCTCACTTTCGGCTGAGACTGAACATCGGCGATTTCCCAAACGATTTCGGTTCCGGCTGCTACAGATGCAATTTGCTCGATCGCAGTTAACGGCGTTGGTACATAGGAAAAACAAGCATAACTGTGTAGGGCGATCGGACTCACTTCAGGAGAATCAATCAGCGGTAGCAGCAATTGCATTTGAGTCGAAAACCAAATCGTTTTTGCCAACTGAATCCAGTAAAGCGGCACGCGCCCAAACGGATCGCGCCCCAGCCGTAGCTGTCCCGTTTCCACTCCAGCCCAAGCATCTCCCGGAAAATCCGTCGGTTGAAATCGCCCGCAAGCATTCAGCGTCACTGTGTCAGCCGCGAGGATTGATGCAGAGGCGATCGCCCACTCGGATAATTTGCCCGATCGAATACAGTAGTCTGGCACTAAACGGCGCAAGGTTTTTGTGAGATCCGTTTGTCCCCAATAGCCGATGAAATGTGCAGGTTTGCCGATCGCACCCATATCTATTTCACCACGAAAGGTTCACTGCCGATCGCGCGCCCATCCAGAGACATCCGAACCTCCCAGTTTCCCTGCAAGGAAGCAGATCCGAGGTCATAAAAACAGTAAGTATTCCAAACTGATGTATCGATCGTGCGAGTCTGATACTTGTTCTGATGAACAATTTGACCACTCGGATTAGTCCAGTCGCATTGCAGAGACAACTGATTGCCGATCGGAGCATTTTTCAACGTCACCTGGTAGTAGATGCGGGGATTGATTTGACGATTGACTTGACTGAGGCTATCACCACCCTTTTTCGATAGCGAAACCCTGTCTTCTGTTGACGCAACTCCAGCATTTTGCTGCTGTCGATTTTGCCCGAATAGAATGCCGATCGCGATCGCCGAAATCACAGCGACTGTCGAGGCGATCGCAATCCAACGATTCCGTCGCTGCTGTTTTTCCAAGGCTTCGCGACGGTGCATTTGGGCGATCGCATCTTCCAGAAGTTCATCAGGCAAATTCAACTCCCGTAAAATTTCTCTTACCTGATCAGTCCCCAATTCTAAATCACGCTGGTTTGATAACCTATCGATTTCAGCGACAACCTGTGCTAACTGATCTTGAGTAAGTCGAGTTTCCATAGAGTTTCCCAGTAAAAATCAGATATATAAATCACCCCTCTCTTCTCTTCCTCTGCGCCCTCTGCGCCCTCTGCGGTTAAATTATCCATATTATTCAATAAATAATTCTCAAAGTCAATTCATAAAAATCATAACCTTAACATCATAAAAATCATATTTAGATAAAATCCAGACTAGCAAATTCCTCTACCTTCGGAAAATTAAACTTTTCTAAATCTAGTATTTCCTGCTGGCGATTCAACCAAATTGCCTTTAACCCAGAATTTTTAGCACCACAATAATCAGCCTTAAAACTATCGCCGATATGCAACACATTCTCGGCAAGGCAATTATGTTTCTGCAAAGCTGCGGTAAAAATTTTAGACTGTGGTTTTGCGGCACCAACTTCGGTGGAAATTGTGACTGATGTGAAATATTCTGCTAAATTGAGTGCTTTTAATACTGGATAAAGTCGCGAATCAAAATTCGAGACTACGGCTAATTCAATTCCTTGTTGCTGCCACCTATTTAAGGCGGGGAATACATCGGGATAGACAAACCAAGGTTCGGCGGTGGCAAAATGAGCGTAGAGTTCGGCAAAGAAATTTGGAAAGTCTGAGAATTGATGGAAAACGCCTGCTATTTGAAATGCTTTCGCGGAAACTGTCAGCCACCATTCAAATTCTAATTGGGGAATTTTTGCCGCTTCTATCCCTGGAAATGCCATCGGATTTGAGTCAACGAAGCTTTGCAAAAATGCTGCATTTAATTGTTCACTGTCAACAGTTACTCCAAAACTATTGGCTAATTTTTGGTACACTTCGCCAACGCTGCCGCGCACGTCAAATAGTGTGCCAGCGGCATCTAAGAAAATTACTTTGGTCATTGGTTAATGGTTATTAATTATTAGTCTGTCAACTGTCAACTGTCAACTGTCAACTGTCAACTGTCAACTGTCAACTGTCAACTGTCAACTGTCAACTGTCAA
>NZ_JAUBRH010000061.1:0-38071 GCF_036701775.1 Microcoleus sp. N9_A2
AACTGCTGTACCGAGATTGTTGACGGTAAAGGTTTTGTTGAGAGTGCCGCCAATTAATGCACTACCAAAGTCGATCGTACTTGCAGTACCATCAGCTATATCCGTTGTTCCGTCTAATACTTGGATTTCCGGTAAAGGCGTTACATCGTTGTCGGTAATCTCAACGTTACCTGTTGTTGTAGTTCCGAGTGTAACACCGCTAGAAGGAGTCGAGATTGTGAAAGTACCTGTTTCACTTCCTTCTACAAGTGGATCATCAATAACATTGACGGTAAAGGAACCTGTGGTTTGACCGTCGGGAATGGTAATGATATTCGGAATTGTCGTAAAATCAGCAGCAGTGGCCGTTCCAGACAAAGCCACATTTACAGTTTGAGGGCCAACAACTGCACTTGATGCTGTGGCGGTGACGGTGATAACTGGAGTTCCGGTTTCTGTACTTGTGACTGGGGAAACTGAGAGGTTGACTGTGGGGAAGTCGTTGTCGGTAATTGCAACGTCACCAGTTGTCGTAGTTCCGAGTGTGATACCGCTAGAAGGAGTCGAGATTGTGAAAGTACCTGTTTCACTTCCTTCTACAAGTGGATCATCATTAACATTGACGGTAAAGGAACCTGTGGTTTGACCAGCAGGAATACTAATGCTAGTCGGAATTGTTCCTGTAAAATCAGCAGCAGTTGCCGTTCCAGACAAAGCCACATTTACAGTTTGATCTCCAACAACTGCACTTGATGCTGTGGCGGTGACAGTGATAACTGGAGTTCCGGTTTCTGTACTTGTGACTGGGGAAACTGAAAGGTTGACTGTGGGGAAGTCGTTGTCGGCAATTGTTAGTGTCCCCGTCGTATTGGCGGCAACTGGATCGAGAAAGTAGTTAAAATTGTTGGGATCGGCAGTGACGTTGACTTGGACTGTTTCCCCTGGGTTGACAATAGCATCATCAATGGGGACGGCATTAAGAACAGCGGTAGTTACACCAGTGGCAATGGTGAAAGTATTAGCAGTAACTGCCGTGATATTCGTACCCGCTGTTAAGGAGTAGTGACCAGGAGTAGCGGCTGTACTGCCAGTGGTGTTGAAGTTGACGACTATGCCGCCTGCGGGGGCGGGAGTATCGAGGGTGATATTAAATGTGCCAGTGGTGGGGCCGGTTTCGGTGGGAGTAGTGCCTGCGGCGATGCTGACTGTAGGGGTGTAGTTCAGCAGGATGGAGGCGGTGTCGTTGATGAGGCTGTTCGGCACAGCTAAGTCTGGTTTGCCGTCGCCGTTGATGTCGCCGATGCTGAGGGAGAAGGGGCGAAAGCCAGTAGGGAATTCAACATTGGTGGCAAAGGTGGGGGTGGCGGCGTTGGTGGGGGTGGTGTTGAGCAGGATGGAGGCGTTGTTGCTGATGAAGTTCCCCAAAGCTAAGTCTGGTTTCCCGTCGCCGTTGAAGTCGCCGATGCTGACTGATACGGGCTGATTGCCAGTAGGGAAGGGGACTTGGGGGGCAAAGGTGGGGGTGGCGGCTCCTGTGGCGGTGGTGTTGAGCAGGATGGAGGCGGTGTTGCTGTTGAAGTTCGCCACAGCTAAGTCAGGTAAATTGTCGCCGTTGATGTCGCCGATGCTGACGGAGAAGGGGTCACTGCCAGTAGGGAAGGTGAATTGGGGGGCGAAGGTGGGGGTGGCGGCTCCGGTGGGGGTGGTGTTGAGCAGGATCGAGGCAGTGTTGCTGCCGGAGTTCGCCACAGCTAAGTCAGGTAAATTGTCGCCGTTGAAGTCGCCGATGCTGACGGATCTGGGGCGAGTGCCAGTAGGGAAGGGGACTTGGGGGGCAAAGGTGGGGGTGGCGGCTCCTGTGGGGGTGGTGTTGAGCAGGATGGAGGCGCTGTTGTCGTTGAAGTTCGCCACAGCTAAGTCAGGTAAATTGTCGCCGTTGAAGTCGCCGATGCTGACGGAGAAGGGGCGATTGCCAGTAGGGAAGAGGACTTGGGGGGCGAAACTGGGGGTGGTGGCGTTGGTGGCGGTGGTGTTGAGCAGGATGGAGGCGGTGTTGCCGCCGGAGTTCGCCACAGCTATGTCAGGTAAATTGTCGCGGTTGAAGTCGCCGATGCTGACGAATCTGGGGTTAATGCCAGTAGGGAAGTCAACATTGGTGGCGAAGGTGGGGGTGGTGGCTCCGGTGGGGGTGGTGTTGAGCAGGATGGAGGCGGTGCTGCTGCCGTAGTTTGCCACAGCTAAGTCTGGGAGGCCGTCGCCGTTGAAGTCGCCGATGCTGACGGAGTAGGGGCGATTGCCAGTAGGGAATTCAACTTGGGTGGCAAAGCCGAGTACGCCACTGTAAGTCTTGAGGGTGGTTTCGGTGAGGGCTAGTTGGGGCGCTTCAGAAGATGGGGGGATGAGTTGGAGGATGTCCCAGGTGCCTCCTAGCGTACTGTTGCCTGTTGGGTGCGGGTTGGCGGCGATGTTTGCCCCTGTGAGTTGGTGGAGTTGAGTCAGGAATTGGTGTCCTCTGTCTCCGGCTGCTACGCTGCATCCATATAAGATGATGTTGGCGTTGTCAGTGAGGCTGTTTCGCCACTGTTGCAATTGGTGGCTGTAGTTGTGGATGTTGCTGCTGTTGAGTTCTGTTGTGCCTAGGTAAAGCTTGCCAGAATCTCCGTGGGTGATGATGTGGAGAGTTTCGATGCCTGTATGCTGAGCTAGGATTGTGGCGATTTGCTCTACGGCATCGGGCTGGCTTTTGAGGATGTAGGTGGCGGTGTCGGGTTTGATGCCGGAGATTAGGTGCTGGCTGTCTGGTATTGTGGGGTCAAGGATGACTATGGATGTGGGCTTGTTGCTGGTGCAACCAACCAAACTTCCGATATTGTTATTTAGGGAACGGTTAATTTGAGGTAGAGTTTTCACAGTTTTTTGCTTTTAATGTAGTTCGTGGTTTTTGAGTCGATCAGGAGATGACCCCGATTTGATTTTGGTTTGTGATGTTTCTACCTGGTGGTGGATGACACTCGCGGCCCTTGATGAGTAATATCAAAAGGGTAATGAAAACACTTCTAACCGAAACAAGGGCTCGAAACCTTTGTTTTGTAGGACTTACGCATTAATATGTGGTCTGAATCCCGTTAAGCTGTGTATCAATTTATTCCCTAACAATATTTATAATTTGCTGCTTCCTAGTTGCGCTAGCCAAATTGCGAAAGATTAGTTTCGCAAAATGTCCGAAGGCTTTTCCCCAAAATGCTGCTGGAAATATTTTGTAAAGCGACTAGGATTGTAAAAGCCATAATTAAACGCAACTTCCGTAATCGTTTTGTTACTCTCCATTAACTCCATACGAGCGGCTTCAAGTCGAGCATTTCGCAAAAATTGACTGGGAGAGACACCGTAATAACGAGCGAATGCTGTTTGCAAAGAACGACTGCTACAGTTCATGGCGGAAGCAATTTGTGCAATTGTCAGCTCTTGTTTCATATTTGCTCGGATGTATTCGGCCGCCTCTCGCACGCGGGCGATCGAAATTTCGGATACTTTAATAATCGATGGTTCTAAAGTGTTGTAAGATGAACCTTGGACTAAGGTAGAAAAAATAGCGATTTCTAAATTTTGAATTACCAGTGGATGTCCATTAGTGTCAATCAAATTCAACAGCGTTATGACCAGTTGATATAGCGATCGACCGTAAGGAGTAGTGCGATCGATAAGTTGCACCAGGTTATGACGTTCAATGGATTTGTCAAGATACTTGCTCATTTCAGTTAAAAATAGAGCTTCATCTATATAAATTGATATTCCGCTGTATGTGGCTGAGTGCTGAAGCTGGCTTAATTCGGCTCCCGGCTGAGTTATCAGCAAATTTCGATCGTTCACGAGGAATTCGTTAGACCCAACTTTCAATAAATTATCGCTGTCATAAAATGTGAAACCTATTTTTCCAAGAAAAGTATATCCTGCGGTATATGTACTCCCAGCTTCCCAAACAACACTCACGAACTCGAAGTTTTTTAACTTAGCAAGCCGCCATTGAATTTTGTAATCTTTGGAAGAGAAAGTATGTTTAGTAATACCCGATACTTGCTTAATATATATCTCTGGATCGTTGATTTCAATATTTAAATCCCAGACCATTATTAAATCCCCATATTTTACACATACAATAAATTATATCAATTCTGTGTAAATATTTATACCTCTTCTGGGGTTTTTTACGGAAATTATCTCAGGTCGATGTGGGCGAGTTTGTGAGATTCTGGGTTTTTGGCAATTATGGTTGGTGAGGGGAATCTCTACATTCAATAGGTACATTTTGATTTATGGTTGGGTGGGGGCGGGTTTATGAGATTGTTGGTTTTAGGCAATTATGGTTGGTAAAACCCGCCCCTACGGCAATTAAAATTTTATAGATTCTATGAATAACGACACAAATTTCAATACAGTCCAAGAACACGAGATTTTTGGCGATCGCGATTTACCATCTTGGTTAACCCAACAACAAATTAGCCTCGCTTGTACCACCTATCAAACCAACAGGTTAATGTTAATTGGTGCTGTGCCAGAAACCAACAGGATCTCGGCTTTTTGGCGAATATTCGATCGCGCAATGGGGCTTTTCTGCACGCCGGAACGCCTTTATTTAAGTTCCAAATATCAACTCTGGCAATTAGACAATGTGCTAGCTGAGGGCGCGCAACATCAAGGTTACGATCGCCTCTACATACCGCGCATCGCCTACACCACTGGAGATATCGACATTCACGATATCGCGGTCGATAAAAATAATCAAATCATTTTTATTAGCACTTTGTTTAATTGTATCGCTACTTTGAGCGATCGCCACAGTTGCAAACCCCTCTGGAAACCAGGTTTTATCTCACAATATATAAATGAAGACCGCTGTCACCTCAACGGTTTGGCAATGGTAGCTGGGGAGGCGAAATATGTCACAGCGTCGAGTCAGTCGGATGTCGTGGATGGCTGGCGCGATCGCAGAAAAAACGGCGGTATAGTTATTGATATTCAATCTAACGATATTATCGTTACAGGATTGTCAATGCCGCATTCTCCTCGCTGGTATCGAGACAAGTTGTGGTTGCTGAATTCGGGGAGAGGGGAATTAGGATATGTGGATTTAGATACAGGGAAATTTGAGGCGATTGCGTTTTGTCCGGGCTATGTCCGAGGACTAGCATTTTGGCAAAATTGGGCAATTGTCGGACTCTCGAAACCTCGGGGAGGTGACAACACTTTTAGCGGTTTAGAATTGGATGAGTTGTTGCTGGCCAAGGATGCTGAGGCTCGCTGCGGTATGATGGTGATTGATTTGACTACTGGGGCGATCGTTCACTGGTTGCGGTTTGAAGGAATTGTCACAGAACTCTATGATGTGCAAGTGATTCCGACAGTGCAAAAGCCTATGGCCTTGGGTTTCCAAACGGATGAAATTGCTCAGTTAATTACTTTGGAACTTTAACCGCAGATGGTGGCGGATATACGCTGATAGACGCAGATAAATGTTTACAGGATTTACCCACGGGGTGTGAGAGAAAGTATTTAAGCGGGATTTGGTATTACTCAAAAATCGCCCCATCTAAGGTTGTTTTTCTTAAGTCTGTTCTCGCTAAATTTGCACCTCTTAAATCGGCACCTGTTAAACAAACATTGCTTAAATCTGCATAACTCAAATCAGCACCTCTGAGATTAGCATCCGATAAATTTCCTCCTGATAAATTAGCCCTCACAAGTTGCGATTTACTCAAATTGCTGCCACTCAAATTTGCTGCTGGCATCTGTGCTGCCATTAAGTTTGCTTTGCTTAAATTAGTGCCGCTGAGGTTAGCTAAATTTAATTTAGCATAACTCAAATCAATGTTTTCCAAGCAAAGTTCGTCCAATTGCGCGCATCGCAAGTTAGCATTAATAAAAAACCTGTCTCCAATCGCATAACGGCGCAGCAATTCGTCAACTTCCAGCCGCATTAAAACCGGTTCGCAAGTATTTTGGTAGCACCACGATGTCTCCAGCAAACTAGCGGCTGCTTCAATTGCTACCTTGTCGCATTTAGGGAGCACTAAACCATTGCACCCATCCCACTCACCGTTGAGCATGAATGCCATCTCAGAAGCTGCTGCACTTGAGTCGCATAGCAAAACGGTTTCTGGCTTGGGTTGCAGCCAGTTCATTAAGGCGATCGAGCTGTTGTTTTTCACTGTTGATTCAGGATTTGTGCGTCTTTCTTAATTATAGGTAAAAATATTGAAAACAGTATGCACAAATTCGCTGCGGCTTCAGAGAATGAATTAATTGTGTTTGGTGCAGCCAGACCAGGATACCGCGATGCAGAACTTGCTCGCTGGATTGAATTTATGCAGGGGCATAATATCAAGCAAGTTTGCTGCTTGCTTGCTCAGACCCAACTCATCCGCTACACTGATTTACTGGGAACATATCGGAACATCTTTGGGTGCGATCGAGTTTGCTGGGCGCCGATTGCAGACTTTGAATTGGTCGATCGCGATATTTTAATCGATCGCATATTGCCGTTCTTGGAATCTGCAAATAGCAAAGGCGAACGGGTAGTAGTTCACTGTTCTGGGGGGATTGGACGTACAGGACAGGTTTTGGCTGCTTGGTTGGTCAGTGGGCGGGGGTTGTCTAACAAACAGGCGATCGCAGCAGTAAAAAAAACTGGCAGAAATCCCTATGAAGCAGCGATAGTAGCTTGTTTGAAAGGTCGAAACCCCTGGCTAGTCGTTGAAGAACTTAATGCTCTCTTAGACGATTGTCGCCTTGCTGCGAGAAATGACCTATAGCACTATAGCAAGTATATATATATGCCAATTGTGTAAGTCCTAAAAGATTTAAAAGACTCGGCTTCCTACGATACAACTCAGGCATCAGGTAAATGGCTGTTTTGGCTGTCACCGTTAGCCGATCCGTTGGCGTTTTTGCGAATTCTCATTTCTGCTTTAAATCAGCCTACTCACTGGCGCGGCAGGAAGTATGAATAATGATTAAATTTTGGCTATTTTTTTTCAAAAATTAAAATATGTGCGATCGCTTTTGAGACGAACAACCCAAGCCCTGAAAACATCCTCGCTCAGTTAACCTTAATCAGCCTGGAAATCAATAGACCTCTTGCAAAAATCCTTTTCATCAGTTAATGGGCCGGAGAGCCCGTCCTAATTATTTTTGCAAGAGGTCTAATAACGTATTAATGTCATTGCTCGCAGGGATTGTTAGCTGGCGCGCCCTCTTAGAAAAGCAATCGCAGCATCTGTTTTTCATGGGTTCTGCGTTTAGGATTCGGAGATTGAGTTGACAAGCTGTACGGCATTTAAATTGTATATTTCAATGCCGTATCAAAATTCGTCCAATCCCCGCCTCCACTCAACGCGCCACCTGCCGCATATACTCCCCCCACAACTGAGCAGCATTTGCACTACCTCCGGCAGTCGGAGAATTATCATCATTTCCCAACCAAACTCCTGTCACCAGTTGCTGACTCGGAATATAACCGACAAACCACAAATCTCTATTATCATTAGTCGTGCCTGTTTTTCCAGCTTCTCCCAACCCCAAAGCAGCACTGCTGCCCGTACCTCCCCGCACCACACCTTGCAGCATATCAGTCATCGTATCCGCTACGGCTTCAGAAACTAACTGCCGATTGGCAATGCCATCTTTTTGATAGTCATAAATCACCCGGCAACTGTTAAAATCATTTCTATCTTTGCAATCGCTGCTGTCAATAATTCGCTTGATTACGTGGGGACGATTTCCCAAACCCCGATTAGCCAAAACCCCGAAAGCACCCGTTAATTGCAACACATTAACTTCACTTTCACCTAATACTAAACCAGGATTAGAACGCAGTTCAGAAGTAATCCCCAAACGTCTGGCCATTTGCACTACATTGTCTAAACCGACATCCTGTGCTACCCTCAATGCAATTGCATTTTCCGACAACGCCAAGCCGCGATACATATCAGCACTGCCGCTGGTTCTTTCGCAGCCGCTGTAACTTTGTCCGCCCCAGGAAAGCGGCTCGCAAGAATAAGTTTTGCTGGCTGGTATTCCGATTTCTAGGGCGGCTGCATAGGTGAAAATCTTAAATGTAGAACCGGGCTGTCTCAAAGCTTGAGTAGCCCGATTAAACTGACTTTTCAAATAATCTACGCCCCCAACTAAAGCTAAGACTTCCCCGGTTGTACTATTGAGAGTAACCACGGCTCCTTGAGAAAAACCTGCACTGGCTCCCGCATTTTCAACAGCATTTCTGAGGGAACTTTCCGCCAACTTTTGCAGGCCGGGGTTCAAACCTGTTTCTACAATAAAATTGCCTTCTCTGGCTAACTGCTCCCCGAGCAAAAACTCCAATTCGTCAAATACATAACTGTAGAAATAAGGAGCGATCGTACTTTGCAGATATTGGCGGGCTTTGGGATTGATCTCAATTCGCGATCGCCTCGCGCGATCGGCTTCTTCCTGAGAAATCGTCCCCAGAGCGCGCATTCGTTCGATTACTCGATCGCGATACTGCACCGCCAACTGATAATTTTGAATCGGATTAAAACTGTTTGGCGCCGGCAAAATCCCCGCCAAAGTTGCCGCCTCCGACAAACTTAAATCCTTCGCCGACTTGCCAAAATAAAACCGAGACGCATCCTCAAAACCGTAAAGGTCAATTCCCAAAAACACCCGATTTAAATAAGTCAGCAACAGCTCATCTTTGCTGTAATAATTCTCCATTTTCAATGCAACGACAGCTTCCCGCAACTTGCGTCCTGCCGAATCTTGAGTACCTACATAATCTCGAAACAAACTCCTCGCTAACTGCTGCGTCACAGTGCTGCCGCCTTCGCGTATTCCTCCCCCGCGAACATTGGTCAAAAGCGCGCGCAAAACTCCGATCGGATCTACCCCCAAATGCCAATTGTAGCGGCTGTCTTCCGAAGCAAGTACCGCCTTGGATAAATAAGGCGAAAAATCCTGCAATTGCTTTAATTCTAAGTGAGCGTTATTCTGAGGAGGACGCAGGGGAGTTTGCCCGTCGCGGGCGTAAACAATCACGGGGCCATTGATACTTCTCGGCAGAGGCCGCACTTGAAACTTTGTCGATTCCATGCCTACCAACACGGCAATCAAAGCGGTGATTCCGCTGACGCCGTAAAAGCTGTAACGCACAAGTTCCAAATACCAAGGCGGCGGATCTACGTACTGAACTCTGACAGCGGCGGCTAGTTCCGGCGGCCCTAAAGTGAACACGTCTCCGTGGCGCAGGGACATACTTTTAACTCGCCTTTTGCCCCTGTAAATGCCGTTGGTGGAGTCTTCATCTTTAAGGACAAAAGGAGTCCGTCGCCGAGTATCCCGCGACAGGGATAAGTGCACGTGACTGACAACGGGATTGCGAACTACAATATCTGAAGATTTGGACGATCGACCTAACAAATATCGATCGCCCAACAGCGGATAAACCTCAGCTTTAGCTGCACCCGCATCTTGTACCCACAATTCGGGTACTTTGGCGTTTGGTTTCAGCGCTAGCTGGTTAAAATTAACCTTGGCAATAGTCTGGACTGCTTGGGTAATCGCACCCAAGACGGTTTGAGGTTTGCGGGGCGGCGGCGGTGGGGTCATATTTCGCTGTGCACTACGATCGAGCGATCGGCTCTTGCACCATTCTACTCGCAACTTTTGGCTAATTTCACGATCTGCCCACACTCTCTTAGCGATCGTCCGCTAGTGACCAGGGATTTTGGGAGTTTTTCGTCAACCTACCCCGGAGCGATGTATTGAGCAAAGTTCCCCAACCACAAAAAAAGTCTCGCTCTCATCGACTAGCAGCAACAGATCATAAACTTGTCAAATAATAGACGAGCAATTGCATTCATTCGCTCTCAATTCTTGAAATTATCTGCGTTGATCTGTGTTGCATCTGCCTTTCATCTGCGGTCGATCGATCAAAAATTCATCCAATTGCTCGTCTCATCAACACTTTCTCTAAAATCAATCCCAGATTTACCAACAAAATTCGTATAATTAAAACCCCCCTTTTTCAAGGGGGTTAAAAGCCGAAAATCAGTTTGATTCTCCTTACATCGAAGAACCCAAACCGGCATAAGCACCGTAGAAGAAAAGGCTCACAATGCTCAGAACACCGAGACCTGCGACAGTAGCTACCAGCCACAAAGGAATTCTGCCACTTTCACTAAACATAGCGATCACCTCACTAATTCACAGCTAAACAAATTTGATCAAACTATCGAAAGCCAACTCAAACACCAGTTAATTAAAGAAATAACTGGAAAACAAAATACCCAGAGTAAAAATCAGCAACAGACCCAAATAAAGGGAAGTCCGATTTAACTCTACGGGCTGCTCGTTGGGATTAGGAACGCGCTCAGGCATTGTAAACTCCTATCGTTGAATAAATTGCATTGCTGCGATCGCGCCCAAAAAGAAAATTGTTGGGACACCTAAAGTATGAACTGCCAACCAGCGTACCGTAAAAATCGGATACGAAATTGGCTCATTGTTTGGCGTTCTGCTCGTCATTTTTCCAAATCCTTGTAAAATTACTTGCCAATGAACTGATCTACTTGTTTCTTAGCTTCAAAGCGATCCGAGATAATCGGCACTTCTTCCCGCTGCGGTGTGAAATACTGGTTAGGGCGAGGAGTTCCGAAAGCATCGTAAGCCAAACCCGTTTGCACAAACAGCCATCCAGCAATAAACAAAGCCGGAATGGTGATGCTGTGAATTACCCAATAACGGATACTTGTAATAATGTCCCCAAACGGACGTTCTCCAGTTGTACCAGACATTTAGATTCCTCCTTTCAACAACAAATCGACAGACAATCTCTATTACTATTCTACTATCAAGCAGCTTGCGCTAAACCTTGATATTTAAGTAGAGTACCGCTCGCGCCGATCACAAATCCGCGATCGGGGCCCATAAAGACAATCCTGTAAAAATTAGCAGGAACATCCTCAACTTCGCGGTCTTTTTGCCAAGTTTTCCCGCCGTCCAAACTGCACAGCAAATTGCCGCCGCCGCCGGCTACCCAAACTTCATTATCAGTCCGGTAAGCCATGTCCAGCAAACCCCAACTCGCCTTACGATCGGGAAAAAACGGTTTTCCCCAACCTTCAGGATTGGACGGGTCGCTAAACTGAATCTGACCGCCGCGGGCGAGCATCCACAAACGCCCGTCCTTGGTAAAGCCCATATTTTGCAGGCGCCGAGAACTGTTGCGGTTGTGGGGTTCCCAAGATTCTTGTCCAGGTTTCCACACCGAGTAGAAATTACCCTTTGAGGATACCGCAACATACTGCCCGTCTTCTGAACGGTTGATATTGCGAACCACCCCAAAAGAGTCTTGCACGATCGCTTTCCAATTTTTGCCGCCGTCAGAAGTGCGGTAAATCGCGCCTACATCCGTCGTCATATCAGCCGTATTTGGGCCAATAGCTGCGATCGTACTTGGAGAACCCGGTAACTGAGAGCTCAAAGCAATCCGCGTCCAAGACTTGCCCTCATCGTTCGTGTGGAGCAAAACTGAAGGCTGGCCGACAATCCAACCTTCGGAACCCGAAAAACTCACCGACGCAAAACGCGATCTCGGCTCGTCAATATCCAGTGCGATCTGTTTCCAGTTAGTCCCGCCGTCGGTCGTTTCAAACAGAGTCGCCTCCGAACCGACGACCCAGCCGTGGCGGTCGTCGGAACCCGTAAAGGCAATATCCTGCAAATTAGCTTCCGTCGGCAAGGAAATCACCTGCCAGGGGTTGTAACTCACAGAACCGATCGTGCTGCAACTCGTACAGATGAGCGCAGCCGCCAATAACATTACAATTCGTTGCCAAAATCTCACAATCGTCTTACTGCAAACCATACATACTAAGTAAAAACAAGAAACCAACGACCAAGCCGCCAAAAATCAGCAAACTTTTCTGACCTTCGGTCAAGCCGTTGACACCGACACCGTAGCGCTGATTTGCCTTAAATCCCGACGCCCCTTCCATCTGACCGAGATTTTGAAACATCGACTTGCGCGCTGCGCAAACGGGACAGACCCAAGTTTGGGGCAAATCTGTAAAAGCAGTGCCAGGGGCAATTGCATTTTTAGGATCGCCCTTTTTAGGATTGTAGACGTAGCCGCAGGCTCGGCACTCGTGCCGATCGAGGGTATTAGTCTCCGTGGCTCGATCGCTCATAAATCCAAAATTATGGGTCAGCTAATCGTGAAGTACCTCAACTAAACTTCGTTCGAGCTGGGGCTTCCAACTAAAACTCATATTAGGACGGTCTTATTCGTCTTCAAGGTTTCCCGTCTCAACCGCCGATGCCACGTTAGGGACACCACTTGGGTGTTCGACACTTAAGTCGAGGATGGTCTTACTTAGCGTCCACAGGCAGCCGCCCGTCTTCCACAGGCAGTTACAATATTAAAATATACATTAAAAATTATTGCAGAAGATGGACGATTAATCTCAACTAACTCGTAATTTTAGCTACCCAAAATCTATATAATGTAACAGACAAGTTACAGAACCCTTTCACCTAGGCAGTAATTATTCACCGTGTTTGCACTCAGCGGCTACGAGTATTTCTTAGGCTTCCTGTTAATTTCCAGCCTAGTCCCTATCCTCGCCCTCACGGCGTCTAAGGTACTGCGGCCCAAAAGTCGTCCCTACGACCGACGCACTACCTACGAATCTGGCGTCGAGCCGATCGGCGGAGCCTGGATTCAGTTCAACATCAGATATTATATGTTCGCCCTGGTCTTCGTCATCTTCGACGTAGAGACGGTCTTCCTCTATCCTTGGGCGGTTGCTTTCAACCAGCTAGGACTGTTGGCTTTTATTGAAGCCTTGTTTTTTATCACGATCCTCGTTATTGCTCTTGTCTATGCATGGCGCAAAGGAGCCTTGGAATGGTCTTAAGTTCAGAAACACAAAAATCGCTAATTGTCAATCCGGCAGAGCGTCCGCAAGTCACATCCGAATTATCCGAGAACGTCATCCTAACTACGGTTGATGACATCTATAACTGGGCGAGACTGTCGAGTCTTTGGCCACTGCTTTACGGCACAGCCTGCTGCTTTATCGAATTTGCAGCTTTAATTGGATCGCGCTTTGACTTCGACAGATTCGGCTTAGTACCGCGATCGAGTCCGCGGCAAGCCGACTTGTTAATCACCGCCGGTACAATTACCATGAAGTACGCCCCCATCTTGGTGCGGCTGTACGAACAAATGCCCGAACCCAAATACGTGATCGCGATGGGTGCTTGCACCATCACCGGCGGAATGTTCAGCGTAGACTCCCCTACAGCAGTCAGAGGCGTTGACAAACTGATTCCCGTAGATGTGTACATCCCCGGCTGTCCTCCACGTCCAGAAGCGATTATTGACGCAATTATCAAATTGCGGAAAAAAATCGCCAACGACTCGATGCAGGAACGCGGCAACTTGCTGCCCACCCACCGCTACTACACCAGACCCCACAAAATGAAAGTAGTAGATGACATTTTGGACGGCAAGTATTTGTCAATTCCCGGGCGGATGGCCCCACCGAAGGAATTGACGGAAGCAATGGGAATGCCAGTACCGCCCGCCCTGCTTGCAGGACAAAAACAGGAGGTACAACGTGGCTGAGACAGAATCTGCGATTGTTGAAGCTGGGAAGGTTTCCCAGTGGCTGACTCAGAATGGGTTTGAACACGAAGCTTTAGCGGCCGATAATTTGGGCGTGGAGATATTAAAGGTCGATCGAGAATTCCTAATTCCGATGTCAACAGCGCTGTACGCCTACGGGTTCAATTATATGCAGTACCAGTGCGCCTACGACCAAGGGCCGGGAGAAGATTTAGTCAGCGTTTACCACTTGGCTAAACTGACAGATAATGCTTCCCATCCCGAAGAAGTGCGCGTCAAAGTATTCATCCCCCGCGAAGATCCCAGAGTGCCATCAGTCTACTGGATTTGGAAAGCAGCCGACTTTCAAGAGCGGGAATCCTACGATATGTACGGCATCGTCTACGAAGGACATCCGAATCTGAAACGGATTTTGATGAACGAAGATTGGGTTGGCTGGCCGCTGCGGAAAGATTACATTTCCCCTGATTTCTACGAATTGCAAGACGCTTATTAAGGGAGTTTTGAGTTTTTAGCTCAAAATATAGCCTTTCTCAGTAACATGAGGTGCTCATAGGGCCTAGGCTTCCGTGGGCATAGGGCATAGGCATAGGACTCGCCCCCATACCTCACAACGCTTGAGAACCGCTATACAGTTGGTCATTTTGCACCCACTTCTTTGAGGAGTGGGTGCAATTTTTTTGCTCCTTTCTGGAAAACCCTCGATTGCACGGTATTTCTAAAAAGGCACTCGCCCAAGACAAAACTATTTTAAATTGATGCCGGAAAACCCTAAGTAGATTTGTAAAAATGATTAATATGTGAGATTCATTGAACACTAAGGAGTTAAAAATGCTAACCAAACCAACAACTCCACCCAGCAAAAGAGAACCCGACGGATTCCTCAAAATCAGTCTAAATCTCACAATGGGAATTGGAATTACTACCTTTATTGCAGCCTTAACTTTAATCGCTGTTCATTTTTATGAATCAAAATACCGAGACACTTTAAATTTTGCGGTAACTACATTAGCTACTGCTGCAGGAATATCTAGTGCCGTATATGCTTTGCGGGGAATCGAAATCAATTTAGAGGACAAAAAAATCGATCGAACCTTACGTTACATACAAATATGGAACGATCCTAGCTATTTTAGTGTTCGACAAATTGCAGCAAAAATTCATAAAGAGCTCAAACCGCTAGATGATACCGAAAGTAATGAGCACATGAATCTGATATATGCAGATGCACAGAAAAAGCAGGAAATAGTCAATATTCTTAATTTTTTAGAAGAAATGTCTATGTGTGTCCATTTCGGTCTCGTTGACGAAAAATCTTTGAAAGAGTTTTATCGATATATAGTTTGTACTTATTGCGATACCTTCACGCTCTTTGTTCACCGATCGCGAAAAGAAAGAAATAACCCGAAGCTTTACATCCACTTAACAGAGCTATGTGAGCAATGGAGACATTAATTACCAGACTTTTTATTGTTTGTAAAAGGTTTTAGCTAGCGGATTCAGGATCGAACTGAGTCAAATGAAGAAAACAATCTGGAAATATTGCCGGATTGTTTCTCGACCAATAGAATAGTCAATTAAATGAAGTGTAAACTGAGCCAGAAAAGGTGCATCAGTCTCATTGAAGGTCTTTACTACTCTGTAGACAAGGACGTAGTTGTGCTTTTTGTGTAATTAAAGGAGAAATGATGAAACGATTTACTTGTGACTCAATCGACTTACTTTGTGAAGGTGATACAGGCTTCTAAAACCTGTTTGCTTTTGTCTTTCATTAATGATTATTAGTGTAGCAGATGCGAGAGAAAGTCACCTATCTTTAAAATCGCATCCAACCGTGACAATTGTCACGAAAGCTAACATTTTCATACTCGACAGAACCGCTAGTTTTTGCAGAGAGTGAGGGGCAACTCACTTTCTGCACTTGACTGTAACCTAATTCCCTAGAACTCATCAACCTAATTTCAATCTAGAGAGTTAGGTTGATGAGTATCTCCATATTTCTCCACCCTCACACATCCAAGTTTATAGATCCCCCTCAAAATATGAAGGCGATCCCATTTGTTGATTCTCACCATTACTTAACAGCGTAATCGACAAGCCCGATGCCACTCGATCGTTATCTTTCTTGTTAAAGTTCTTCATTTTCTGCTTTCTCCAGAGTGTAGATGAGAAAATCTAGCTTGAGAATGGGGGAAACACTTTTATCCCAATACCTTTGGGTTGGGAAATCATCTAAGCCTTTGAATACTCTGAGAGTTAGCCACACCAGAATAATTCCAGGTAAACTCAATCTGCAAAACACCAAACATAGATTGGTGCAACACCCTAAGACTTATTATTTTTTCCTAATTCAGCTAAGTTATAATGCCTGATAAACTAACTCAAACATGGAGAAGTCCCGATTTACTTTGCGACAAATCATAGACTGAACTCTGTTTTTAAGAGTTTAGGCAATCATACTGGCTTAAAAAAATAATACACCAAAGAGCTTCTCTCTGTCAACTTTTTCGTTAACGAGTTCTAGAGAGGTGTTCGGATTATACAAGACTGAGCGCATTGAGCTATCAGCCTATGAGTTGTCGCACCTACAAAGATAAAGCAAGTAGCAATAAAAGTCAAGCTTGTCGATGATATAGGACATGAATTTTAATGATCTTTATCTCCAATCCTTAGTGATATCGATCACTGGAAGAGCCGATTAAAATCCTTTCCGGTATCTACAATAAACTGTGTACCGATAATTAACATCAGTTATCTTACTGAAAAAACCAACTCGATATTTCAGAACCGGATTAACTCTACTATTTAACTGGTTCCCACGCACAGCCGGGGAACCGATGTCTAGAGGCTTTGCCTCACTTGCTTGGGAACATTGGAGGTAGAGTCTCCGGATCTGCGTTACCAGGCTTGAGCCTGGTAACAAGTAGAATTGAGCGTGCCGGACAACAAGACGGCGTTATCGCAGTTTATAAATCTAACCGATGAGTTCCAACGATCGCAAAACCAAACTAGAATACGGGGATTTTCAGACACCGCTGGAATTAGCACAGATGGTGTGTCGGAAATTGATAGAACTTGATGTTAACCCCAAAGTCATCATTGAGCCAACTTGCGGGATAGGTAATTTCATTAAAGCTGCTGCAAATTCGTTTCCATCCGCCAGCAAGATTATCGGGGTTGAAATCAATCAAAGTTATTTAATAGAATTAAAAGCTAAGCATGAATTGTTGCAGGATGAAAGATGTGAGGTTAAACACGGAGATTTTTTTGAGTTTGACTGGACATCATTAATCAACCAATTTAATCATAGGGTGCTGGTACTTGGCAACTTTCCTTGGGTAACAAACTCACAACAAGGAACTATTTGCAGTAAAAACTTGCCGAAGAAAAGTAATTTTCAAAAGCACACTGGCTTAGATGCACTAACAGGTAAAAGTAACTTCGATATCTCAGAATGGATGCTGATCCATGCGATACAATGGTTGCAAAATCGTGACGCCACTCTGGCAATGCTTTGCAAGACTTCCGTTGCCAGAAAGTTATTGAGTTACATTCATTCAAAAAAACTTAATCTCGCTAGCTGTGCAACTTACAAAATAGATGCTAAAAAGTATTTTGATGCAAATGTTGATGCCTGTCTGTTATTCTGCAAGTTTGACTCAAGCTCACAAAACTACTTCTGCGATGTATTTAGCAGTTTAGAAAGTTCTGACTGCCACCGAATCGGATATCACAACAATCTCCTGGTTAAGGATATAAACTCTTTCAGTAAATTGGGTAATTTATATGCGGTGAATTCAGGGGTAAAATGGCGATCTGGTGTCAAACATGACTGCTCGAATGTGATGGAATTTCGGAAAATTGATAATTTGTTTGTCAATGGATTTGGGGAAGCTGTCGAGATTGAGGAAACTTATCTATTTCCGCTACTTAAAGGATCGGATGTTGCTCAAAATCGCATTAATGCTACGGAGCGCTATATCCTAGTTACTCAAAAATTTATCGGTGAATCAACCGAAAATATCAAAACTATAGCTCCTAAAACCGGACGTTATCTAGAGAAGTGCGGGCAATATCTAGATAATCGCAAAAGCAAAATTTATCAAAATAACCCTCGATTTTCGATTTTTGGAGTAGGCGATTATAGCTTCCAACCTTGGAAAATTGCGATTTGCGGGCTTTATAAAAAATTGGATTTTAGGTTAATCGGTGAAATAGCTAATAAACCTGCAATCTTCGATGATACTGTTTACTTTCTTAGCTTTGAGAGCGAGAGAGTTGCACGTCAAACTTTTGAGCTTTTGAATTCACCGGCGGCCATTAACTTTTATTCAGCGATCGTATTTTGGGATGAAAAGCGCCCGATTAAATCCAGCATTTTAAATTGTTTGAATCTAGCAAGGCTGGCAGATTGGGAATTTGTAACCGCAGATGCACGCAGATAAACGCAGATAGATAGAGATATAATTTATATTATCGGTAATTCTGAAAACCTATGACTCAAGCTTTACCCAAACTCGTAAACTTCTAGGAATTTGTGGAGTGGCTGCCAGAAAATCCGGCGGTACGCTACGAACTGCACAATCGAGATATTATTGAAATTGTACAACCAGTAGGCGAACATCAAGAAGTTACAGGCTTTCTTACGATCGCAATTGCTGTTCAAATTAATCATCTATACATGGAATCTGCTGTATGATAAGTTTGTCAGTCCAGGAGTGATTGTCCTGAATTTAGAAACCCTGAACGGAAACAATCCTGCTTTGAAGTTCATTTGGGGTTACATCGTCTACAAAACCTAAAATCGCGTTAGAATTTCTGACTCTGATGAGAGTTCCTGAATAAACTCCGCTAATTCCGCCTCTGAGTTGAGTTCCTGAAGCAGATCCGCTAAATGCGTCGGCCGGACTTGGAGGGAGTAATGGTTGTAAAGCTTGCGGCAGATCGAAAGTATATGTTAATGCCACATTCTGTACCTGCTCCAACACTATATCATTGACCGTTAAGTCACTCGCTAATCCAATGCGATCCAAATCAGGATAAAAACTTTCGATTATATCACTAGAATTGATATCTGTAGTGGCAGAATCTATTCCCAGAACGCATAAATTATTGCCAAACCCACAACTTAAGAAGTCTCTGCCCAAGCCGCCAACCAGAGTGTTATTCCCATCTGCGCCGTCTAAAACATCATTCCCTCTACCCCCAAATAAAATATCATCGCCAGCCTCTCCCAGAATAAAATCAGCATCTAGACCACCACTGAGGGAGTTATTCCCTTCCTGTCCAAACAAGGCATCTCTTCCTTTTCCCCCAAATAAAGAATCGTTGCCTCCAAAACCTGTGAGAAAATCTTCCCCTTCATTTCCCAGGATTAACTCGCTAGCCCCTGAGCCATTTACTGTATCGTCGCCATCGAGCGCCCAAGCTCCTAAAGGGAAGTTGGTTATATCTTTAGGAAAAAGTTGAATGAATTCCGAGGTGTTGTCGCCAATTAAGCGCAATGTCCCTGACGAATCCGGTTTTAAAGCCATAGCTAAAATCTTTGTCTGTTGGTAGATTACTAACCCTACTTGAGCCAATACTGGCTCATAAGTGGGTGATAATTCAATTAGAACCGTATTCAATATAACTCGAAACGGTATTTTCCAAAAGCATAGCAACAGTCATCGGCCCGATTCCTCCCGGCACCGGCGTGATAAATTCGGCTACTGTTTTAACAGCATTAAAATCAACATCTCCGGCCAAACGGCTCGTACCGTCTGGATTGACGACGCGGTTGATACCGACATCAATTACTACTGCTCCGGGTTTAACCATATTAGCTGTAATCATTTCTGTGCGGCCGACTGCGGCTATTAAAATATCGGCTTGCTTGGTAATAGATTCTAAGTTTTGCGATCGCGAATGAGCTACAGTAACAGTGCAGTCGGCTTCTAACAGCATCAGCGCCATCGGTTTACCTACCAAAATACTTCGTCCCAAAACAACGGCATTTTTTCCTTTTAAATCAATCTGGTATTCTTGCAATAACCGCATCACTCCGGCGGGAGTACAACTCCGCAAACCTTGCTCCCCGCGCACGAGACGGCCTAAATTTACAGGGTGAAGTCCGTCAGCATCTTTGTCGGGGGCAATTTGGTACAGCAGCGAAATTGCGTCTAAGTGCTCTGGTAGCGGTAATTGAACTAAAATGCCATCTACTCGATCGTCCTCGTTGAGTGCACGAATTGCAAGTTCTAGTTCGGCTTGAGTAACGTTTGCGGGGTAATGCTGGCCGAAGGAAGCTATGCCAACCTTAGCGCAGGCTCGCTCTTTGTTGCGAACATAGGCTGCGCTGGCTGGGTTGTCGCCCACCATCAGCACCGCAAGTCCCGGAGGACGCCCTTTTTGGGGTTGTAGGGCGCGGACTCGATCGCTCAGCTCGCTTTGAATCTTTGTCGCTAAAGCTTTGCCATCTAGTATTTGAGCAGTTTTGGCATCCATTGTAGACTCTGGGTTAGGGGCTGACGATTTTAGATTTTAGCTTAATCCCCGCCAAGGACTCCACTAGAAAAATTTCTTACTTGCGATCGATTCTGGGGATTCTGTTAAAGTAAGTCGTATCTCACATCTCTAATCATTTGACCAATGACTACTGCAATTAAGCAAGTTTGGGTTCAAAGATTCTGCACCGGCTCTTTGTCGCTAGTCCTCGCCAGCGGTTTTTTCAGTTGTGGCAATTTACCTCTGTCTCAACTTAATCTTGGCTTTAATGTGGCTAGCATTGGCGACGTTCAACAAAAGCGGCAAGTGGATGCTGAAGTTTATCTCCGGGGAAAGGTAGAAAATCGCGCTCCGTTTGTAGGGAATGCGGCTTATCAACTTGAGGATGGTACTGGCAGTATTTGGATTTTAACCAAGCAAGATTTGCCCCAGCTTGGCGATGAAGTGTTGCTGAAGGGAGAAGTCCGCTACAAGAGTATTACTCTGAAGGAATTGGCCGGAAAAGATTTAGGTGAAGTTTATGTTGAGGAAATGGAACAATTAAAGCGCACTCCAGCGGCCACTCAATAAAAATAGGAAGATACTAATTTCTTTCAATAACTAAGTACCTCAATTTCATAAAAATCAAAGGTTTGTAGTTGCGCCCAAACGCTGTGGGTAGGTTTATTTATGCTGAAAGTCGCTCGACTATAATAGCCTCGTCGGGGCGGGTTTATCAGCTTTTTTGTTTATATTACAGATTACGGTTAACCTGCCCCTCAATCAAATTCTGCCCTATCTCGTAAATAACTTCTTCCCTCTTCCTTCTCTCCTCAATATCCCTCCGTTAAATCCATTAAATCCGTTAATCCCGTACATTGCTCGTTGTAGAACTTTCTTATGACTAAAATTCACGTTGCGATCGCAATTTTGTACCAAGACGGCAAGTTTCTCTGTCAGTTGCGGGACGATATTCCTCATATCAGGTATCCCGGACATTGGGCTTTGTTTGGCGGACACTTGGAACCGGGGGAAACGCCGGAAGTTGCTGTAGTGCGGGAATTATCAGAGGAAATTGGCTATGCTCCTGCAAGTGTTTCTTTTTTCTGTTGCGATGTCGAAAAAGATGTGGTTCGCCACGTTTTTCACGGACAACTTAGTGCGGATGTCAAGGATTTAGTTTTGCTGGAGGGTTGGGATATGAAGTTGTTGACCCCGGAGCAGATTCGGGCCGGCAAATGCTATTCTGAGCAGTCAGGAGATGTGCGACCTTTTGGCATTGCTCACCAGCGTATTTTATTGAATTTTATTGACTCGATTTGAGAAAATTTCCACGCACCCTAGATGGGAGCGGTTTGAGCAGGGAGATATTCTTCAGTTGACAGTGGACAGTTGACAGTTGACAGCGACATCTACCTAGAAGGAAGAGGATTGGAGTAATATCAATTGGTAGCATCGGAATAGTAAAATCCAGTCAACAGTCAACAATCACAGATGGTGCAACCACCCGAAATCCATCTAATTCATCTGCGTTAATCTGTGTTAATCTGCCTGTATCTGCGGTCAAAAAAGAGAATTTATTCACCGCAGATCACAAGGGATTGACGCAGATTCATGCAGATCAAGAGAATAGAGATAGGAATAATTCCGATGCTAACAGATTTGATATAATGAATAGTCTGATTTTAATTTCTCCCTAAAGGGGAGAGGCTTTAAACCAATTCTTTCTGGTAAGGTGCGCCCGGTGGTACACCCTACACTGCAGGGGTTTTAAAAGTTAAGAGCGAGCCGCAATCATTCCCGTTTGACGCGCGTAGTCAAACAGCCCTCCGGCATCAATCACTGGCCCTACTTCTCCTAAAGGTTTGAGCGAGAAAGTTCGATCGAGAGTGTGGTTGACAATTACCTCTGCTGTAAAGTCGATCGTCACTTCTTGGCCGGTTACAAACAAGTCGCACAGCCGATCGACTGATTCGATCGGGTACAATTCGCCAGTAGCCGAGCAATTGCGAAAGAAAATGCGTGCGTAAGACAAAGCCACCACTGCTGTGACGCCGGCGGCTCCCAGAGCGATGGGAGCGTGCTCCCGCGAAGAACCGCAGCCAAAATTTTCGCCCCCTATTATAATCGGATACCGGGTTTTCTGTTCACCGGATTCGATAAACTTACCGTAGCGATCGGGCAACCCAATCATCGCGTAACTGCCTAGTTTCTCGTACTCATCCGGCTTCGAGGGAACCAGGGTCAGGTATTCGGCCGGGATAATTTGATCTGTATCGATGTTGTCGTCTACAACAAAAATTTGACCGCTAATTACTTTACCCATAGTTTATTTCTTGTTGGCGAGAGTTCGATGCTGTGGTGATAATTTTAACTGGGATCGGTCTGCAAGATTTGCACCTGTTCATTTTAACCTGCCAGTGTCAGTGATAACCTGTTTGACATCCTCCCCGACCGTAGAACGGCAAAGATTCCCAAACCTCACGATTTAGGTTTCTGCTTCATAGCACCTGCCTTAACAGATTTACTCTGTTCGGGTCTTACGGTCGCTCCACAGACAGACACCGCTAGTCCAGCGGTCAAAATATTCTTACTCGCATTGACATCTCGATCGTGGTCACAACCACAACTAGGACATTGCCAAGAGCGAATATTCAAAGGCATTTTTGCGACAATATGTCCGCATTGACTGCAACGTTTGGAACTAGGGAACCATCGATCTATCTTGACCAGGTTCCGCCCGTACCATCTGCATTTGTAGTCCAATTGTCTAACCAACTCACCCCAGCCACTATCGGAAATAGCCAAAGCGAGTTTGGGGTTTTTCACCAAATTTTTTACTGCCAACGACTCAACGGCAATCGTTTGATTTTCGCGTACCAAACGAGTCGTCAACTTCTGTAAGAAATCCTGACGAGAATCCGAGATTTCCAGGTGAATTTTAGCCACCTTAACCCTCGCTTTTTCTCTGTTTTTAGAACCCTTCTGTTTTCGAGACAGATTTTTTTGAGCTTTTTTCAATCGCTGATAATGCTTCTTGAATTGCTTCGGGTTAGCCACTTTATCGCCGTTACTGGTAGCAATCAAGCTGGTTACTCCTAAATCAATCCCGATCGCATTCTCGTTGACAGGCAAGGGTTTGATTGTTGGATCGTCAAAACAAATAGAAATATGCCAACGTCCAGACGGATGCAATCTCACAGTTACACTACTAGGTTCACATCCTTTTGGCAGTTGTCTCGACCATCGAATATCCAACGGTTCAAGACTTTTCGCCAGATAAATATTTCCGTCTTTAAACTTAAATGCCGACTTAGTAAATTCAGCACTACCGCCATTTCTTTTCTTCTTGAAGTTGGGGTATTTTGCCTGACCTTCAAAGAAATTAGTAAAAGCAGTTTGAAGGTGTCTCAATCCTTGTTGCAATGGTACACAACTGACCTCGTTGAGAAAATCCAAATCTGCTTGTTTTTTCCATTGGGTCAACATGGAGGATGTTTGACTGTATCCAATCCTCTCCTGTCTTTCGTACCAGCCTTGGGTTCTTTCATGGAGAGCTTTATTGTAAACCAATCTGACGCAGCCCAAAGTGCGCCGCAACAGCGACTCTTGCTCTGGGGTTGGGTAAAATCGGTAACTAAAGGCTTTTTTCATACCTCACATTTTAGCACATATTTTGTGATTGTGTTAAAATGCTAATATAAATCCGTCTTAGAACAATAGTCCGGACAGTTTTTTAACGCCCCTGTAAGCCTTACAGAGGAAGCCGTGCCATTTTTAACGCATTTTAGGAAACTTAGCGCGCTTACTTAAGCCTTGAAAAAATAGTCCACCACACAGCCAGTCTGGGTTTCGGACACTCGACAGGCACCTAAAACTGTCCGAAGTATTGTTAGAAGGACGGGGTTTCTACCCAGTTTTTCGATGAGTAAAAATTAGATCCAAAACTTTGGGTTAACAATTAACAGCTTGCTAAGCGTCAAGATAGTTTTATGACCAATCCAATAGATGACATTGCTCGACAAGCTCGCCAGGGCTCGGTTGCATCAATTATTCAAATCCTTAATGACGAACTGGCACAGATAGGGGTCAGGGCCCGAGCTGTGTTTGCAGACGGGGTGCTGCAACTGCTGTGCGAAGCTGCAACGCCCCAACTCCTCGAAGAGTCTAGTTTGGTCGATCGAGTCCGAGAAATTTTGGAACGCATTTCGCCCCGCAATATTCGCCGAGTCAACATCAACAGCCGCCTTGTCCGAGAACACCAACTGCTGTGGCTCGAAGAAATTAGTCGCGATCCCGATAATCAACTGTTGTGGTCTCAAGAAATTAAACTCCGAAAGCCGAATTTGTTCAAGCGTTTAGCTCTGAGCAACCATCACGAACGCCAAGCTCTCGGAGGCAAGCGGGCTTTGCCGAGAATGGCTGTACCTCGATCGATGCAGCAACCGCGGCAATTTCAGCGCGGTATCGTCGGTGGCATCAGCTTGACCGTGCTGTTGCTTGCAGCAGCGGCCGCCATCCACAAAGGACTTAATTCCCAAGAGCCAAACAGCAAACAAGCCACCACCCAAGCAGTTGCCACTGCCCCTTCCTCTGAGGCAAAACCTGCTTTGAAAATTTCTAAGGAGACTGTTGATTCTGCTGTTGACTCTTTTGCCCAAGCAGTGCGAGTAGCCGAACAAGCAGCCACCGAGGGCAAAACCGCTCAATCTCGCCAGGATTGGTTAGTCGTAGCTGCTAAGTGGCAGCAAGCTTCGGATTTGATGGCAGCCGTGCCTTCCAAGCATCCCCGCTACACAACGGCTCAGAACCGGACGGCACTTTACCGCCAAAATAGCGATAAAGCCCAACAGGTAGCACAAAATAAGTAAGCAGGTAAGTGGGATAAATTTAACCCTAGACTTCACTGCGCGGCTCTAGGTGTTGTGAAAAATGAGTTTTTGAGCAAAAACTCGAAAACTCTTAGCTATGTTATGAGTGATAATTTTGGGATTTGGAATTTTTGCGATCGGCGTCACTGGATCGGCGGATTTGTATCACAATAAAAATTTGTTAGGATCACAAGCTTAAATAGGAAACATCACACAGTGAGAAGAGGGGTGTCACTAAGCGGTCTCTAGAAAAGCTTCATACTACTAATAACCGTCAAAATTAGCGGGAATGGGATTGATAATCATCCGGTAAAGGATGGTAAAGTTCATCCCGTACAGATCGAAGGGTAGAAAACAGGAAAATAGAACTCGGTCAGATCTGGGTATATTTTTACATATCGAGCGACCCGCCGACCGGCTGCACAAACACAGAAAGCAGGCTCATAACAGTCAAGCCGACAGTTATGGAGAGGTTCTAGATTGGCAGCGGGAGCCGGCTCAAACATCTTAGAATAAAGGCTTGGTTGCCATGATCAATCGCCAGGGAAATCAAGACTTTACTTCGATCGACCGATCGCCGTCCGAGTCTTGCACTTTGCATTTACCGCAAATCGCAGAACCAGTATCAGTCCAAAAATTTCTGGATCGTCTTATGCAGTTCCCGGTCGATCCTGCCCTTCTCGGGCGACAAATTTGCCAAATTCTCGCCACCAGCTTTGATCGAGAACTCCTGCTGCTGCAAATAGCCAATACTTTGGGGGTTGCATGGGGGGCAGATTTCTGTTTGGTTACTGCTGTGGTTGACCAAAAAGTAGTACATCCGAATGCTTACTGGCAAAATAGCAGCGATGTCTCCTATGTTGCCGGTGTTGCCGATTCCACTGCAACACCGGAACACCCCCAAACCACAAGATTAAAACCGCCTAGCATATCACTCGAACATCCCGTTTGGGCAAACGTCCTAGCAGACGGCGAGATAGTGGCGATATCCGACTATCTTGATATTCCGGCAGCTTCATCGCCCAATTCCCCTATGACTCCGCTGCCTTTTCGGGCAATTTTGGCAGGGCCTGCGCGATTTGGAGGGGCTGTAAATGGCATGATGATTGTTGGTAAGTCGCAACCTCACGAGTGGTCGGTAGCCGATCGGCAGCGCCTTGAAGCAGCATCAGACGCGATCGGCAGCGCGATTTCTCACATTCAAAAAACTCAAGAAATTGCCAGCTTAAACGAACAGTTACAGCGACAAGCTAAATACAAAAATCTACTCAGGTCAGTTGCTGCCTTGATCGACACCAATTCAGAAGTCGATCGAATATTCCAGCAAGTTATTGAAAATACCGCCGATACGCTGGAAGTAGATAGAGGCCAAATCCTCCTATTGAAATATATAGATCCTCTATTTACAACTCGCTCGCCCAATCAAACTCCCAAAGCGAAAGTCGAATTAGTTGGTGAATCAGTTGTAAAAAAAGAGCCAAACAAACAGGCAATAGCACAAAGCGTAGTCGGCAAAAAAAGCTCAACATCCAAAACGAAAAACAAGGATAAAACTGCTAATTCCCAATCCAAAATCCCCAACTCAACACCCAATAATTATCCCGCTTTTTGGCTGTCAGAATCTAATTTGTGCCACCAAGCATTCCACAGCGCACCCAAACCCCTCGCCCTCGCTGACGCAGGCGCATTAATCGGCAAAGAACAAGAGGCAGCCACAGAAATTTTGAAACTTCAAGGTATTCGTGGCTTGCTGCTGGTTCCCCTCACGGGCGGTAGTCGTCAGGAAACAGTTTTGGGTTTCTTGGTTTTGCAGCACTCCGAGCCGCGCGTTTGGAGCCCGGAAGAATTAGAAGTTCTCGAATCAGTCAGCGCTCAAGTGAGCAAGATGATTATCCAAACTCAAACGCTTAAGGAATTGCAAACCGTAGTTTTAGACAGAACCTCTCAGTTGCAGCAAAGTCTAGACCTGCAGGGGAAACTGTACGAACAATCAGCCAATCAGCTAGAGCAAATGCGGAAATTGAAGCTGATTAAAGACGAGTTTCTCAGCACTCTGAGTCACGAGTTGCGTACCCCCTTAACAATCATGAAGCTGGCGATTCTGATGCTCAAACAAGCTGAACTGCCGTCAGCGAATCGGACTAAGTATCTCGACATTCTAGAACAGCAGTGTTCTAAGGAAACTGCTCTGGTTAATGATTTGCTGGCCCTCAAGCAGTTTGAGCCTCAGCAAGTCCCGATTTCTCTAAGCAAAATCGATCTCAACCTTTTATTTCAAGATTTAGTTAGGGATTTTGAAAAACAGTGGGCGGATAAGCAATTAACTCTGAAGGTGGATTTGCCCAAGTTGACCCCTTGCTGGGAAACTGACCCCGACATTCTCAATCGGGTAATGCTGGAACTGCTGACGAATGCTGGAAAATACTCTGCTTCTGGAACGGCGGTAGTTTTGGAGGCGTCTGAGGCAGCCGGCTATATTGTCCTGAACATTTCTAATTTCGGGCGCGGCATTTCTGCTGCTGATTTGCCCCACATCTTTGACAAGTTCCGCCGTGGCACTGGCATTACTGACCAAGCTATCGCCGGTACGGGTTTGGGTCTGGCTCTGGTAAAGTGTTTAGTGCAGCACTTGAATGGTACTATTGATGTGTCTAGCTGTCCGGCAGAAAGTTCAGAAGCTGACAATTTGTGGCGCACATCTTTTACTTTGACTCTGCCGCAATTTGCGGCGGAACTCTGTAATGTAGAAGAATAGTTCGGTTGAGAAGCTGCTGGGAATTGGCAGCGAACAGGCGAAACTAGAAGACTTGCCAGAAGAGGGAGATTTGGAAATGCCGTAAACGCTACCAAGTCCTCTGTTTTGAATGGTTTGTCTGGTTGCCGTCTAAATTGCCGGTTCTCGATTGCTGATTTCCCCAGGACTTATATTCTGTCTGGTTATTGGCTTGTAATTAGCGCGTGTTTGTAGTAAGTACGACTGTCCTCTATTTATTATTAATTAATCAGGACTTGCATTACTTACTAGGAACTTAATTATAATTGTATAGTCGGAGATGATATTACGCAGTATCGACCAAAGAAACTGAGTTTTTTAACTGTTTCAAAGGCCTCCAACCCGTCTTTTCGTACAAGCCGGTTTCTGCGTCCTGGATTGTCCCCTAAAAATTGTCACGGTGCATGGAATTCGATCGCCAATATTATGCTCACAAAAGCTGCACCTAAAACCCTGCGTTGGCAACGTTCTAAATATTCGCCACTGGCACGGCAAATAGACATTTTTGCAGCGGCGGGAAAGTTTATGTTTTTTTTGTGGTGGGACGCACTGCTGCAAAATAATTCGCCTCATACTAGAAGAATTCGCGCTCATTGGTTGGTTAATACTTTGCTGAATTTAGGCCCGACTTTTATTAAAATCGGGCAGTCTCTCTCGACTCGGGCAGATTTGCTGCCGCTTGAGTATGTGAAGGAACTCGAACAGTTGCAAGATCGGGTTCCTCAGTTTAGTTCCGAAGAGGCGATCGCTCTTGTAGAATCAGAGTTAGGCAAGGATATTTATGCTTTGTACCGCGATTTTGACCCGTCGCCCATCGCTGCTGCGAGTCTGGGACAGGTGCACAAAGCAAGGCTGCACACCGGGGAAGATGTGATTGTAAAGGTGCAGCGTCCGGGTTTGGAAAGTTTATTTGATTTGGATGTGAAGGCGGTGCGCCAAGTGATGCGTTTTTGCGATCGCTATTTGCCTGGGACGCGCAAATATGACCTGGAATCTATTTATCACGAGTTTTTTAAGATTTTATATCAAGAAATTGACTACGTGCAAGAAGGTAAAAATTCCGATCGCTTTAGCCATAATTTTCGAGAATATCCTCAAGTTATCGTCCCGAAAGTCTACTGGCAATACACGACTAAAAAAGTGCTGACTCTAGAATACGCACCCGGCATTAAGGTGGACGATCGCATTAGTTTAGAGGCGATTGGAGTGGATATTGTGAAGCTCAATCAACTCGGAATTTGCTGTTATTTGAAACAGTTGTTAATTGACGGTTTTTTTCAAGCTGATCCGCATCCGGGAAATTTGGCGGTGACAGAAGATGGTAGCTTAATTTTTTATGATTTTGGGATGATGGCTGAGGTGAAGTCTCTGGCTAAAGACCAAATGGTCAAGACTTTTTTTGCTGTGATGAGAAAAGATACTGACGAGGTACTCAATACTTTAATTACGATCGGCTTAGTTGAGCCGATGCCGGATATGATGCCGGTACGCAGGCTGATTGCTTTTCTGTTGGATAAGTTTATTGATAAGCCGATCGACTTTCAAGCTTTTAATGAAATTAAGAACGAACTTTATATCATGTTCGAGCAGCAACCGTTTCGCTTGCCTGCTGAAATGATGTTTATTGTCAAGTCCGTGACGACTCTCGACGGCATTGCTAGAACTCTCGACCCTAACTACAATTTCATAGCATCCGCTCAGCCTTTTGTCAAGAGTATTGCGGTGAGCAAGGGACGGGGAAATGCGATCGGAGAATTGGCAAGGCAAGCGCGAAGTTTTATTACATATAAATTACGACAGCCGAGTAAATCCCAAGTTTTTCTCAACCGTTTGGAGCAGCGAATTGAAGAGGGCGAACTGCAAATTAGAGTGCGAAATCTAGAGAGCGAAAGAGCATTGAAACGCATTAATTTAGCCCTAAAAACTCTAATTTTCGCTTGTTTGACTGGTTTTGTGTTTTTGTCGGGTGCAGTGCTGCTAGTGGGCGGATATCAAACGGGGGCGATCGCAGCTTTTGCGGTTTCGGGATTCGGTGGCTTGTTTGTGTTGCGATCGTTGTTAGACTTGTTGGTTAAGGAAAAGCTTGATCGAATAGTCGATCGATAAATATACTGGGTAATTGGGAATTGCGATCGTAAGCTGCTACGCATTTAAATTGAATCCAGATCCTGGCTCTCCGGCCCGTTCCACAATAGCACACGGTCGGCTGACGTTGGTACTGGAAAGTAAACTTGTTAATATAATTTGCGACTTTAGGTAGGGGCGGATTCTCAAAGCACAAAGTTATACTCCTAACATATATTAAATGCGATCGCCCGCCCCTACAAAAAATGTACGCCCAAAAATTGCTAAAACCAGACGGCCGCCCACTCACACTGTACAGCCGCTACCCAATCCCAGAAGGTATCGTGGCCGTAAGTCCCAGCAATGAACCCGTAGAGGCAAACCCCCACTTTCGCTGGCATCCCTTGCGGGGGGAATGGGTAGCATACGCCAGCCACCGTCAGGGAAGAACTTTCATGCCGCCGCCGGAATACAACCCGCTGGCTGCGACAATTAACCCCAAGTTTCCGACAGAATTGCCGCCGGGAGATTACGATGTAGCAGTGTTTGACAACCGCTTTCCCTCGATGACTTTGCAAGCAAAAAACGCACCTGCAAATATTGTCGAAACTTTGCCAGCTAAAGGCATTTGCGAAGTCGTTGTTTTCACTCAAGATCCGCTGGCTTCCTTGGGCGCTTTGGAGTTATCTCATTTGGAATTATTGTTAGAAGTATGGGCCGATCGCACTTCAGTTATTGGCAGCAATCCCGAAATTCAATACGTCTTGCCCTTTGAAAATCGCGGCGTCGAAGTCGGAGTAACTTTGCACCATCCCCACGGTCAAATTTATGCTTATCCGTTCGTGCCACCGGTGCCGGCACGGATGTTAGAATGTCAATCGGTTTACTATCAAAAAAACAGTAGCGGTTTGCTGCAAGATTTGATTCAAAAAGAGATTTCCGACAAACAGCGAATTATTTATTTAGACGAAGAGGCGATCGCCTTTGTCCCCGCTTGTGCCCGCTACCCTTACGAAGTGTGGATTGCCCCGATCGCCCCCGCTGCTACATTTATCGATTTGACGGAAAAACAGCGGCAATCACTCGCTAAAGCCTTAAAAACAGTCACCCTCAAATATGACGGTTTGTGGCATCGCCCATTCCCTTATTTGATGGCTTGGTTTCAAGGCCCCACAGACGGGAAACCCCATCCAGAAGCGCATTTGCACGCCCAATTTTATCCGCCCTATCGATCGAGCGATCGGCTAAAATACCTAGCAGGAACCGAACTCGCCGCCGGAATGTTTGCCAACGACGCTTTACCCGAAGAAAAAGCTAAAGAATTGCAAGCCGTATCTGTCCATATAAGCTGAAACGCATTTAAATTTTCAAGTAAAGTTTGATGCAATTATTGTGGGGTGGGCGTCCCGCCCGCCCAAAAAATACAATTTATATGCAAGAAAGCTAATGATAAACCCATTAAATCAAGAAGTCGATATAAAACTCGAATTCATCCGCAAAGCCTTAACCGAAACAAAAGCGATCGCCCTTCGCTTGCGAGGCACTGACTGGTTTGCCTGGGCCACAGCCGGCGGTTCCCATACAGTATTGCTAACTGCAGAAACCGGAGTTGCAGAAATATTAATTACTGCCGAAAACGCTTGGGTTCTCACCGATGAAATCGAAGCTCAACGCTTGCAGGACGAGGAATTGCCAGCCAACTTTCAAATGTACATCTATCCTTGGGCTGATGTTGCACAGCGCGAAGCTTTTGTCAAAGAAATTACTGGTGGCGGTAACGTCATGAGCGATCGGCCAAATGCCCAAGAAACACCAATAATCGGATCTTTACAGTCTCGCAAACAGGCAATGATGTCAAGCGAATTAGAGCGATACCGGCGAGTCGGGCGTTTAGCCAGCGAAGCGATGACAGAGGTACTTTCTGCAGCCAAACCAACATGGACAGAATATCAGTTAGCGGGAGCCGGTGCAGAGGCTTTGTGGGCGAGAGGTTTGCATCCAGCACTTACCTTAGTTGCTGGAGAAAGGCGTTTGCCGCTGTACCGCCACGCCACAGCAACCGCCGAACAAATTGGACGACAAGCAATGTTAGTATTTTGCGCTAGGGGATGGGGTTTGTATGCAAATTTAACCAGATTTGTCTGTTTCGATTTTCTTGGAGAAAAGCATTCAGAGTTGCACCGACAAGTCAGAGAAATTGAAGCAGCGGCGCTAAATTTGTGTCGGCCGGGAGTAACGCTGAATGCGGTTTATGATACGCTTAAAACTGCTTACGAAGAACACGGATATCCTCAAGCAATTGTGGAACACCATCAAGGCGGAACTACCGGATATTTGGCACGGGAAATTGTGGCTAATCCAGCTACTTCAGATATTTTGGTAGCAAATATGGCTGTGGCTTGGAATCCTAGTTTGTCAGGAGCAAAAATTGAGGATACATTTGTAATTCACAGCGATGGAACCTTGGAAAATTTGACTTTTGATCCGAATTGGCCGAGTGTAGAAGTAGCGGGAAGGTTGCGGCCAGTACCGCTGGAAATATGGCACGATCGACCGTAGTCAATTTAACTTATCGCTCTAAGCTGTTGTGGCACTTAAATTTTCTGTCAAAAAAAATCAAAGTCTTGTGGGGTCTCCCGCCCGCCCTGAATATGCAATTTAAATGCGCGACAGCTTAGAGAAAAAAAGTACACTAAGCTAATCCGCATTTAAATTGCATAGTAAAATAAATTTTTCCTCTTGTGGGGAGTAGGGGTTGGGCATCCTGCCCGCCCTCAACATACAAATTAAATGCACAACAGCTTACCCTACAAAACGCATTAAATTGAGTTCGGAACGCCGTACTTAATGTTTTGTTACATACTGATGATTTTTCCCACCAACTTACTTAAGCAAAAACACTGCTAAATAAAGGTTTCCAGGACTTGTAGTTATGTAAAAGATTTTTCAAAAGCGGGAAAGTCTCACTCCGTATTGGTTTGGATCGGAACGATAGCGAGCATACGGCGGAAGTTCCGCTCACTTTACCCCACAGCCCTGTCTTTTAGTCTGCAGTTTCTAATTCCTCTAATTCTTGCGTAGACTGCCATCCAGCTTGCCAGAGCGATCGGTCTTTAAGCTGTGCGGCGTTCAGCCAAAAACGCACATTTGGATCGCAAGCCGCCACCATTTCTGCAAATACCCATTTACCTTCGTTTTTTCGGTTGACCACTTGAAAGTGTCGCCACCCCCAAGTTTTTTGGTGTGAAGTCCATCGGGAACCAACTAAATAAGGAAATTTTTGTTTTTTGCTCACAGTATTTTTGTGGAATAAATATATTAGAAAGCAAGTGAATTGTAATAATTAGTTCTGTTTGATGATATTAGTTCCCTTTTAAAGCTCGTCAAATCCTCTCCCCCTCTCCCCATCTCGAACATAACAGATAATATAGAGCCGCTGCAGCTTACATGAGAGTTTACCTAAACTCTATCTGCAAGTAGATGCGTTTATTGTAACTTGGAGCATTTCCCCCTCGGGGATCAAAAGTAAGGGCAGTTCAATGACTGCCCCTGTAATTAGTTATACCTATTGAATAGGATAATTTTTCAGGCGATCCACAAATAGCAAATTTATCCAGTACCAGCTAAATAGTGAATCTCAAATCTAAAAGCAAATAACCCAGGTTATAGTTGTGCACAATAATCCTTTCTGTGAAACTTACTCAAATCTACTTTTAGAGCAGGTTTGACGTTCACTTCCTGCTTCTACCAAGGCGGTCAGCCGCTTCTTGTCCACAGGCGTGTTTTCGAGCCCAACTTTCCCTACAAACATTTTTTCAATCTTAATCGTGTTTCATTGATCCTGTACAGCTCAATAAAAAAGCACTTTTAGGTAAGATTGACTAATTTCTTTGATTCTGTCGCTACCTCTTGATTACTTCCCTGTTAAGGCTTTTGGCCGGATAAGTCCAGAGGAAGTTGGGGAAGCCGGAGGCGAACCGCATTTGTTTGCAGCCAGAGAGTGATAGCGTGCTTCCGTTGCGGAGTCACGTACTCTCCCGGTCGGATCACGCCAGCACAGACGCCGATGTTTTTAATAAGGGTTTCTCGCTCCGATGAACTTGCACCCTGTAGCAACCTGACTTGGGCTTTGATAAAATCCACGTTCATAGCTGAAAGTAAAAGTAAGTAAAGAACTCAGTTAAATAGCGATGCTTTGGTTCCGATTGTAACTCTAAAACCACTTGGTATGAATCAAATTGATTCAACATCCCCAGGATGGGGATCGGGGCGTCTAGAGTTAGCCAACTTTATTTACTTTATCTGTTTTTGCTAGCAAAAGTGTCACTATGCTAGCAGTTTTGGCAGAATTATTTATAGTTAAGAACTGTTACAAATTTGGCTCGATTTCCACAATACGGCAGAGTTTAGTGCTAACGCTACTCTCCTGAACTCAAAAAGTTCAGCATTGTCTCCAACTCCTTCCCTTCCTAGGTTTTAGACTCCCCGATTGGGAAGCGATCGCTCGGGTAACATTCCTCTTCGATCGCCCCTCTTAACACCCGGACACTGCCACATCACCCTATTGATTTAGATCGTCCCTTAGACTTGGCTGTGGACTATAACTTCAGGCATACGTGTTGTTACCGGGGCTACAATAAGCTAGCAAGTTTTTATTCTTGTTTCTCAAGGAAATATTTTTTGGATTTTCTTGCAAAGCCCTTATTTGTGTTAATTAAGGCAGCTTTGTGATCTCCGAGCCAACGAAGACTCGCAGCTTGCGAATCCAGATATTTTGTGCTGTGTGGCGGTGAATCTGTTTCCTGAATTCATTGGGAGCGATCGCTCCTCCGCGAGAATTGCCAGTAACGGCTCATTTTGTATAATTCATAACAGATCTGTCACTGCTAATAATTTAAAAATACCACAAGTTTAAACACTCTTCCATCCGTCGATAGCTCCTAATAGCCCACAAAGAGGGATAAAAAAATTAACTCTGCCTACCCAATTTTTAAAGGAAATTTTGCCTTAGCCCTTTGCCTTAGATAGCAATTCGATATAGCCCTATTTGCTGGTTACTCAAGTTAAAATCAACTATAGATTAAGCTGATAAGCCTGCGTGATAAAATACAAAAATCAACTGTTTTAATTTGCCCTTAGAATCAACTAATTTAGGATTTGTTCATAATTAAAAATATATATATTTACAGCCATCCTTATTGTTTAAAAAACTCGTTTTTGAAGGTGGAGGCGTCGGTTTAGGGAACTCTGGGCGTCAATTAAAGATATTAATTAATCGGCGTTGCACAATTTGAGGATTATTGTGGTGAGTAGGGGTTAGCCGTCCCGCCTGCTTTTAAAATACACGCCTTCGGTCTCATGGGCACATCCACCAAAAAAAAAAAATCATCCCACTATTATGCAACCCCAATTAATCAGCTCATAGGATATCTTTCACTATACAAAAACCAACCGACCAGAGAGCATATAAAATCCCCTCGCGCCGAAGCTGCGGAGGGGAAATGGTGAATAAAATTATTGGTTTTCAATTATCGGTATGTAGGTCTTTTTTTGCAGTATCAAGAGGTATCGATCGAGCGAACGATCCATGTTGGTCAGTCGCTAAGATAATTTCCCGGTGGGAAACCGAGAAATTATCAACTAAATCAACCTTTTTTCTGCAGGCGTTGGAGCTTAGTTTTCCAATTGGCGATCTCCTTCTGAGCCTGCTGATAACTCTTAGTACCCGACGGCACCAGCGAAGCAGCTTCAACTGCCTCTTTCAGCTTTCCTTGAGACCCGCGCAACTGAGCAATTTTGAGAATACCTTCGCTCCACTCTCCAATTAACTGTTGAGCTTCTTCATACTTCGGCTGACCGGGTTGAATTTTATTAGCTTGCTGGATGCCTTTACTGTAAGAAGAGGCAACCCCCCGCTTAATTTGGCCCTTAGCAGCCGATAGCAAAGCAATATTTACATCCTGGTCTTTGGATAGCTCCTCCCACTGAGCGATCGCCTGTTTCGACTGATTGTAAACAGGCTGATTGACATCCGGCATCAATTTAGCCGCGCCGATCGCCCCCTGGAAATCGCCCCGAGCAGCCCGCCCGTTAGCTATATCCAAAATTGTCAAACTCCAGCGCTCAATATCCTGCTGAGCCTGCGGGTAGAGCGGATCGCTAGCCGGAATCGTTCGAGCCTTAACCACCGCTCTATTAAAACTAGAAGCCGAACCATCCTTGAGGAAAGTTTTCGCCTCAGCCCACACCTGCTGGCTGGATGGTGGCTGCTTGGTGCCACTCCCTGCTTGCACCGCCTGCGGTTGCTTCTGCGGCACTCCAGCACCAGCAAGTTTTTGAGACCCAGAGTTTTGGGCCTTCTCGGCAGGCGATCGAGGATCTGCTTCCTGCTGACCGATAAAAATTGATCTGTTGGTCAGAAAAACACCCAACAGCAGCACCAAAGCCGTAGCTCCACTCCACAAAATTAGCTGCTGTAAAAAAGACTTGTCAGACCCCCCGTTATCAGCATCCTCCGGCTTTTGCAAGTTCGGTCGATCGCCCCCCCGATCAGCAGGGGCCACAGCATTTGGCTGCGACACAGGTGGCATCTCAACCGACGAATCCTGAGCGTTGCGAACTGCCGGAGGCAGATCCATTCGAGCCATAGCCGTCGCCATTTGCGGGCGATCAAAACCATCACCCGTACCAACCGTCATATTGCCGTTGCGTCCGGCCAACGCAGCAGTTGGTATCCCTGAAGCATCCGGCAAAATCACCAAATTAGCCTTTCCCGGAGGATTCACCACCATCAAAGGTTCTTGTTTCGGACGCAAATGGTGGTCACACAGCTCCGGCAGTCGATCGCTCAAAAAACGGTCTAAACCCTTAATGGTCATGCACTGTCCCGAGCGTAGCCCCTCCAAAAGCGCCGTCGTAAAAAACCCCTGACGCAAAGCTGAAGTTTCCCGCGAAACTTGATTCGGGCGGCAAGAAAGCACCGTTGGGATTTCCAGTTCCCGCGCCAGCTCAACCGTTTGAGAGCCGATCGTTTCCCCCGCTTTCACAATCTGGCTGCGGTTCATATCAACCAGAACCAATACCGTTTCCGTAGGAGCATTTTTCAGAGTATTCAACAGCAACTCTACCGGAATCCCCGTACCCTGAATGTCAGCCGGATTGCCGTCAACCGGCATCAAATAATCCTTACCTTCATAGCTGACACCGTAGCCGCTAAAAAAACACCAGAGTAAATCTCCCTGTTGCACATGTTCCGCGCAGAGGCTTTGGGTCAATCTCAGAATATTTTCCCGATTTGGATATGTAGATTGACCCCACAGCGACGGCGAGCTATCGGTCATCAGCAGACATCCATCCGGCGCAAAACCCGCCTCCTCAGTCAAAAAACCGTACAGGGCCTCTGCATCCTCTTGGGCATAACTCAAAGGCTGGAGTAACTGATATTGATTGATGCCTATTGCAATACAAGCGTGATTTTTCATCCCATATGCCCTATATATATAGTGGACAGCTTGCACAAAACGATAACACATCGCCGTTTAAGGTTATACCCACTTTCGCCAGCACTCAGAGAGCAGTTGTCCGAAGGCAGAGCTCCCAACAAGCCCCCAACTTTAGCATCCTAGAATTTTTAATTTTTATATTTCAGTAAAAAATTATACCCAGTGCCTGCCTTTAGAAAAATCAAGTTAACTAGACAGGCGGGAATTCCCCCACCATAGCGGTACTCCGCTTGGTGGTGGGATGAAAGACGAGCGAAGCGACGATCGCCTATCCCACGAAACTCGACATCTTGATTATCGAGGGAGATGGGATAGGCATGAGGAGACGAGCAAATTCCTGGCATTTTCCGGCCTATCCTTGGTACCATATTATCAGAGATGTCGATCGCCAATAATGTATCAAGCCTATAAATTCAGAATCTATCCTACGGCCCAACAGCAAACGTACTTTGCGGGTGCTTTCGGCTGTTGTCGTTGGTTTTGGAATTATAGTTTGAATCTGTGTCAGCAAACCTACAAAGATACTGGCAAAGGGCTGAGTAGAAGTGCGATTCAAGGATTACCCCCAAATCTCAAAAAGGAATATCCTTGGTTGACAAATGCTTATTCTCAATCACTTCAAATAGTCGCATTGAACCTGTCTACTGCTTATAAAAATTTCTTTGATAAACGTGGCGGTTTTCCTAGCTTCAAGTCGAAGCATGGAAAACAATCTATTAGTTATCCTCAGAATATCAAAGTAGGTGACAACTCG
>NZ_JAUBRH010000062.1:0-12254 GCF_036701775.1 Microcoleus sp. N9_A2
TTAACGGTTTTGTTAATGTTTGTAAAGGGGTTGAGCGACAGTTAAACTGATAGAAGTCATCAGGAAAGCTGATGAAACCAGAGAGATGCCCGTAGCTTGCGGGGCCCGACGCCATCGCCCCCGCGCGAAAAGATATGCCAGGGTGCTCTTCGGCGCACCTCAACCCTAACGAACGGGAGCTATGGGAGGTGGAGAAGGTAGAGAAACAGGAGCGAGGACAGGGGGAGAGGCCGGGATGCGAGGAGGTGGAGAAAGCCTGAACTGCTGAAGTTGTTGCGGGGTAAGCGATCGCAAAATTCTCAGTCCGAGAGTGTCTCGGGAGATGCTTAAAGCGTAGGATGGCTCCAAATACGGGCGGAAATTTGATTTGTTGTTCAAATAACTTTCCATAAATGCTAGGCTGAGTCCGCTGAGGTAGCGGCGGGCTAAAGCTGGTTCGGGCCCGATCGCCTGTGGTGGTGGCAGAAATAGGCTTTGAGGGGATTCCTCGATCGTTGAGAAGTGAGTCCCGTTGTTCATCAGTACCAGATATTTGTTGGGCGATGTCAGCCATGTGAACGGTTGAATTTGTTCGAGCAAAGCGGGGGCGACGGTATCGGCGCTGCCTGCGATTAGCATGACTGGGATTTGGATCTTGCTGAGGTTTGTTGCTCCCAGAATGCTGCTAACGATCGGGTTAACGGCGATCACAGCTTTGATGCGCGGGTCGTCGAAATTGTACTGGTTGCGCTCTAGGCCGCGGGCGCGGCACTGCAAAAGCAGGGAGAGGTTCCAAGTATCGTTTTCGAGTCCGCAATCTTTGTCTAGCTGTGCAAAATTAATCCCTGCCCCGGCTAATGCTAAAGCGGTATAGCCCCCGAAAGACTGGCCGATGACGCCGACTCGCTGCAAGTCGAGCTGGCCTTGGTAGGCAGGATCGGTTGTAGAAAGTTTGGTTAAATAATCGAGCAGGTCTTTGATGTCGAGGGGGCGGTTGACAAATTCTCCTGGTTCTGCTAATTGATTGGCTCTGCCTGTTACTAAGTCTTGGATTTGTTGGGCGTTGCTGCCGGGGTGCTCGGGGACGGCGACGGCAAAGCCGTAGGAGGCTAGGTGTTTTGCTAAATATTGAAAGGAAATGCGATCGGAACCTAAACCGTGGGAAATTACTACTACTGGGGCCGGTCGCGGGCTGCCCTGCGGCAGGTAAATGTCCATATCAAAGGTACGATCCTCTTCGAGGGCTTCGCTAACGCGATTTGGACTCGTCAGAGTTACCGATGATTTTTTCCAAGTGTAGGGGCCCGGTAGCTGGGGCTGCAGCATTGCGGCGGGCGGTATGGCGGCTTCTAAGGCTGCTTGTGCTTCCGACAACTGGGCGACTCCGGCGATCGTCTGATTGGAACGGTTGATCAGGGATGTCAGCTCGTTGGCGATACCCAAGCCGCGAGCGATGTCAATCCTGATGCCATAAGTGGGGAATTTCCGCAGCACGTTGAGTATTGTCAGGCCTTCTGGATCTGAGGCTGCTAAAATCAGGGCGGCTCGGATGGCATAAAATCCGGGCTGCCGAGCTTTGGTTTGAATTACTCGGCCCAACCGTTTCAGCAGCACTTCTCCTTGAGGCGTGTAGAGAAATTGAGCGATAGTCACCGGGCTGATTTCAGCTTTCGCTTGCAGGGCGCTGCGAATCTCAGCTAGCTGTACTTTGTTGGCGTACTGAGCAAAGCCGTCCAAGTTCGAGTCTATTTTGCCTTCTTTGGCGAAGAGTGCCAGGGATTCGATCGGCACTGATTCTTCTAGCGGCCCGTAAGTTACGTAGATTCGATCGGCACCCATTGCTGGTGCGGCGGTGCAAACAGCCGTGAATGCAAACAATCCTAGGTATTTTGGGGCGATCGACCGCCGAGCGCGAAGGGCAGCAGTGGAGAAACTCGGAAACAGACAGTTCATAACTTTCACACCTAGGACTTCTAATAATTAGTCGGTGAAACGATGTAAATTGTTTCGCCAATATTTAATGCCGAAAAATCGATCTGTTGCTTGGGAAATTAGGTTATGGTGAGAAGCATAGCCTGAGAGTAATTTTCTGACCTGAGAAGACTAGCTGAAATTTAAAATTCAACGCCGAGGGGTCACACCTACGGTCATTCCCATTGATGATTTTTTCAGCTATGCAAGATATTTTCGATCGAGTTTGTAACTACAGTCTGAGTGGGAGAATTTATGATGTTCAATGCAACTGCTATCCTGATTGACGCTTTTGTGCAAGAGCTGCAGGCCGGCTACCGTCGCACCTACGGCAAGTACAAGCCTGACTACCCTGAAATTATCGCCTGGGCAGGGACGATGGCTCTGGAAAATATCGCTAACTGCGATGCTCTGTACCACAATGTGGAACACACAATGCTCGTGGCATTGGTGGGACAAGAGATTCTCCGGGGCAAGCATATTCGCGAAGGGGGAGTCTCGCCGGAAGATTGGCTGCACTACCTGATCTCGCTGCTGTGCCACGATATCGGTTACGTCAAAGGTGTTTGCCGCCAAGACCAAGAAGCTGTCGGACTATACGCTACAGGTATTGACGGGGGCATGGTTTCTGTGCCGGTCGGCGCTACTTCTGCCAGTTTAACTCCTTATCATGTCGATCGAGGAAAACTCGTAATTGACGAACGCTTCGGCGGCCACACATTAATTGATGCCGAACAAATCAAGCGCAATATTGAATTGACTCGCTTCCCAGTTCCTGCTAGCGAAACTCATCAAGACAGAAACAATTATTCTGGACTCGCGAGAGCCGCCGATTTGATCGGTCAGTTGAGCGACCCCAATTACCTGCGAAAAATCAGTGCGCTATTCTACGAATTTGAGGAAGTCGGCACTAATCAAATCTTGGGCTACAAATCTCCGGGAGATTTGCGGCAAAATTACGCCAAGTTTTATTGGAACGGAGTTTTTCCCTACATTCCAGCAGCTTTGAACTACTTGGAATTAACCCAGGGCGGCAAACAAATTATTGCAAACCTCTACGCTAACGTGTTTCAAGTAGAACACGCTGAACCGCTCGCTTTCAACAAAACAAACGCTCAAGAATTAATTAAATACCCTGCTAATAACAACTTGAACGGCGAAAAAAATAGTGACATTCTTCAACCAGTCATGTCCGGGGAAAACAAGGAATTTAAGGAATTTAAGGATTTTTCCGGCTTGAATTTGTAATAATTTAGGCGCTGAATTCAGCAGTTAAAAACACGAATCATAATTAAGAAAAGATTGGGTGTCTAGTTGCTGGCTCTTTTTTTGTAATCTATAGTAGAGCTAAGAATTAGTTGTTTATTAGGGAGAGTTAGGTCATGGCAACCAACAACATTGAAGTCGTTTTTAGCTTTGATACAACTGGCAGTATGTATCCTTGCTTGACGCAAGTTCGCCGGAAAATCAAAGAGACGGTGACAAGACTGCTCGATGAAATTCCTGGCATTCGGATTGGCATTATTGCTCACGGGGACTATTGCGACGCTGGCAGCACTTACGTAACTAAACACCTCGATTTGTCCGGCGATGCCGGCAAGATTTGCAATTTTGTGCAAAATGTAGAAGCAACTGGCGGTGGCGATGCTCCAGAATGTTATGAATTAGTCTTGCACGAAGCTCAGTCACTTTCTTGGACTCCAACTAATTCCAAAACATTGGTACTCATTGGCGATGACATCCCGCACGCACCCGCTCAAACTCCTCAAAAACTTAACTGGCGTCAGGAAGTAGATAAGTTAACCCAGATGGGAATTGCCGTTTACGGCATCCAAGCTCTCAACCGCAATCATGCTACTTTATTCTACAAAGAACTAGCCGAAAAGTCTGGCGGTTTTCACCTCAATCTCGACCAATTTTCCTACATCACAGATTTGTTTTTAGCAGTTTGTTACCAACAGTCATCTAACGAACAACTGCAAGCTTACGAACAAGAAGTTGTCAGTCAAGGTCGCATGAGTCGCGGATTAAACAAGATGTTTGATACCATGCTGAAGCGGGAAGGCGCTGCTGTTTATGAATCAGCAGAATTGCGAACTGTTAAACCGGGGAGATTTCAGATTCTTGAAGTAGATAACGAGATTTCAATTAAAGCTTTTGTTCTGGAGAATGGTTTGGCTTTTAAAACCGGGCGCGGGTTTTATGAGTTTACTAAAACAGAAACTATCCAAGGTAAAAAAGAAATTGTGCTGATGGAGCGTTCGACTGGGGATTTATTTGAAGGAGAAGCGGCGCGAGAAATGTTGGGTTTGCCAATGGGGGAGACTGTGCGCCTCAAACCGAGCAATCTAGAAAAGTATGCGGTTTTTGTGCAAAGTACCTCGGCTAATCGCAAGCTGATGGGGGGAACTCGTTTCCTTTATGAAGTTGAAGATTGGGATCGTTAATCGATTTTCAATGTCCCAGCTACAACCGCAGATTGAGGTAGACAATGCTAACATTTTTATTGTGTTTGTGATTTGTTTGTCCTACACATCTGCGGTTAAAAAATATACACTTTTAAGTTAAGATGCAACCAGAGATTCAGCAGCGAGTTACACAGTTGAGGGAGCAGCTACAGCAAGCTAGTTATGCTTATTATGTTCTCGATGCGCCGATGATGCCAGATGAGGTGTACGATCGCCTTTATCGAGAGTTGCAAGAGTTAGAATCAGATTATCCTGAATTGATTACTGCCGAAAGTCCGACTCAGCGCGTGGGAGAAAAGCCGGCTACTCAATTTTTTAGCGTCAAGCACAATATTCCTCTCTACAGTTTGGAGAATGCTTTTAATTTTGAGGAATTTGCTAAATGGCAGGAACGCTGGCAAAGAGTAGCACCCCCCCTAACCCCCCCTTATCAAGGGGGGGGACAAGATGGGATTACGCCTATTCTTAGCAACGAAGAAAACAAAGAAATTACTCCCCCCCTTAGCAAGGGGGGGCTGGGGGGGGTTTCCTATGTTTGCGAGTTAAAAATTGACGGTTCTGCTTTGGCCTTAACCTATGAAAATGGTGTTTTAGTTCGCGGTGCGACGCGGGGAGATGGGATTGCGGGAGAGGATATTACTCAAAATGTCAAGACTATTCGCTCGATTCCTCTCAAGCTGAATTTAGATAATCCGCCGCCTGTTGTGGAAGTGCGGGGAGAGGCTTTTTTGTCTTTAGCTGTGTTTGAAGAAATTAATCGGGAACGGGAAAAAGCGGGGGAACAATTGTTTGCTAATCCTCGCAATGCGGCGGCGGGTACGCTGCGACAGTTGGATTCTAAAATTGTGGATCAGCGGCGCTTGGATTTCTTTGCTTATACTCTGCATTTAGATGAAGCTAATCAGGAAAAGACGCAAGGGGAATCTTTGGAATTTTTGCGAAGAATGGGGTTTAAGGTGAATCCCAATCGCAAAGTTTGCTATTCTTTGGATGAGGTGCGGGAGTATTACGAATATTGGGATACTGAACGGCGAAATTTGCCTTACATGACAGATGGGGTTGTTGTTAAGATTAATTCGGTTTTGTTGCAAAAACAGTTGGGTTTTACTCAGAGGTTTCCGCGTTGGGCGATCGCCCTGAAGTATCCGGCGGCCGAAGTCCCTACAATTGTAGAAGCAATCACTGTACAAGTCGGGAGAACCGGGGCTCTGACTCCTGTAGCGGAACTCAAACCGGTGCAGTTGGCTGGAACCACGGTTTCGCGCGCTTCTCTCCACAATAGCGATCGACTTTCCGAGCTAAATCTCCACATTGGCGATACTGTGATTGTCAGAAAAGCTGGGGAAATTATACCAGAAGTTGTGCGAGTTTTAACAGAACTTCGCCCCGAAAATGCTCAACTTTTTCAAATGCCTAGTTGCTGTCCCGAATGCGCGCAGCCTGTGGTTCGGGAAAAAGGGGAGGCGGTTACTCGCTGCATCAATACGTCTTGTCCGGCAATTTTGAGGGGTTCGCTGATTCATTTTTGCAGCCGGGATGCTTTGGATATTAACGGTGTTGGGGAAAAGTTGGTGCAGCAGATGGTTGATAGCAATCTGCTCAATTCTGCCGCGGATTTGTACGATTTGACAGCCGAAAGATTGATGAGTTTGGAACGCATGGGTAAGAAGTTGGCCCAAAAGTTGGTAAGTGCGATCGCCCAATCGAAAAATCAACCTTATTCGCGGGTACTTTACGGCTTGGGAATCCGCCACGTTGGTAGTGTCAACGCTCAATTGCTGACAGAAAGGTTTGCAAATGTGGAAGAGTTGGCCGCAGTATCCGCCGCTGCGATTGAGGGCGTGTACGGCATCGGGCCGGAGATTGCACAATCGGTTTCTCAGTGGTTTCGAGTTCCGGCAAATCAAAGTTTAATCGCACGGTTAAAAACTGCGGGATTGCAATTGCACTCAGAAGTGAAAAGTCAGAATTTAGCCGATATAAATTTACAATTTGCTGGTAAAACCTTTGTGCTGACTGGAACTTTGCCGACTCTGAAACGAGATGAAGCCAAAGATTTAATTGTCAAAGCTGGAGGAAAAGTTACAGGTTCTGTTAGTGCTAAAACTGATTATGTGGTTGTGGGAGAAGATGCGGGTTCTAAATTAGAAAAAGCTCAATCTTTGGGGGTAAAACTACTTTCGGAATCTGAGTTATTAGAACTGCTATCGAAACCATAAATGATTGGTGAAAGTCAATATATCTCTGTTTGCTCTTTCTCTGCGCCCTCTGCGCCCTCTGCGGTTCGCAAAAAAGCTGATTCATTTCAGCCGTTTTCAAAGAACATCGCCAACAATTCTATTTCCCTAGGTACAAAATAGCCGATCCTCTTCGAGGGCTGCGCTAACGCGAATTGTGCAATACCTCAAAAGGCATAGAAATCGCGCTCGCGATCGATAAAATATACATACTTCCAGGGCGCTACTACCTTTTGAGGTTGCCAGTACAGACGAGTTTTGCTAAAATTTGAGAGAATTTGCAAGAGCGAGCCATCGCCTCCGGCAATTCCCAGCAAGTCGCAAAAATCAGAGGAAATACGTGATGTCGGAAATCCCCGAACCAACACAAACAAATTTGCCGCCTCCAGAAATAAGTTCCGAAGCCTCTATTTCTTTGACGGAAAACTTAAAAAGTAGCTTGGGAAATATCCTGGGCAGTTGGAAGGTTAAAGTAGGATTAGCAGTGGCCGTACTGTTTGGAGTATTCCTATTTTGGTTTTACTGGCAGCACATGATTGCAGTCGCAGGTATGAAGAGTTGGGCGAGTCGATCGGGCGCTAGAGCGATCGAATGTATGGTAAGAGATACTAATAACGACCAGTATGTAAGTTGCAGCGCTCTCCTCGACCAGCAAATTGTCCCTCTCGAATGCAGTTCTAGTTTGTTAAACATCGGTTGTCGCGTCAATTATGGAACTGCCGCACCTAATTTGAAACAGCTTGGACCCAGAGCTGCTGCTGGTTTCAGATAATTTTTGACTCGCTTTGGCCGAAAGATGGATACAATCCCCGACAGGATACTAGACTTATTGCATAAATCTTTGGTTGATAGGGAAACCGCAGATGAACGCAGATGAACGCAGATGCGTTTCAAGATAGTTTGCGGCTTTTCCAATCTTGTCAACAATCTAAAATATGGCAGCTTACCAAGGACTTCCGATGAGGGTGAAACTGCTCCAGTAGTAAGGATGAGAAAAATCTGGGTTTTGTTGTATGTTAGCCGGTAAATTCAATTTACCCGCTGTTGTCACTAAATGCCCGTTTTCGATCCGAACTTTACCAGCAATCATCGCCTGTTGAGTAAGTTGCAAAGTTTCTGCCTTAGTTGTGGCTCCTCGCAACTGATGGTAAAATTCGCTCATCAGCGCCAAAGTGCCTCCGTCGTCAACATACCACAAACTCCCTAAAGCAGATTTCGCGCCGGATTTTACCGCTAAACCTCCAAAACCTAACTCTGCTTCCCCATCGCCCAAGGCTGTTCTACAAGCACTTAATACTAATAAGTCTACCTGCGGATTGCGCCAATTTAAACTTTCCATGCGATCGAGCTGCAATTTGGAATTCCACAGTTGAATGTAAGAATTGCTTGGTTTTCCCGGTTTGAATTCAGCGTGAGTTGCTAGGTGAACGATCCGAAATCCTCCCTTGGCGTGTTCGGAGTTGAGATTATCTATAGTGAAAGTTGAATTGAGGAAAGATGGCCCGTGCCACTGAGCAGAAATCGCCTGCAATTCGATCGGCACACTGAGCAAGGGCTTTTGGTCAACAAATTCTGACCTTCCCATTGCTAGCACTGTGGCATCTCTAACTGCTTTATAATCGCTATTAGTCAAGCTGAAACTGGGAATGAGGCTGAAACTGTATTTTTGAATCAAGAAGCCTTTACCGTCGTGTAAAGCGGCAAAGGGCATACTCCTCAATCCGGGATCGACTGACAGTAACAATGTCTGAATTCCTAAGTTTTTTAAGTCTTTGTCTAGGGGGGCGATCGCCCATTTATATAATTGCTGGGCGGCGGGTAGATAAGTGGTAGTACCGCGTTTTCCCGGACTGGTGATTTCAGCCTGCAACTCCTGAACGGCTGGGAAAAGAGCGGCTCTGTTGGCTTCAGGGACGCTGTAGTGAATCGGCCGTCCCACGGGAGGAACTAAAATTAGTTCTAATTGTTTGTCTCGCGAGACTATGTAGATAATACCAGACCGTTTGCCTGTTTGCTGTTCGATCTTATTTAACGTTTGTTGTAATGTCGCAATCAAGATTTTTTCTTCTGGGAGATTGCCTTTTACCCCCAGGTATTCTCCAAATTCTTGGTTCCTCATTTCTTCGATTCCCGAGATTGTTTTTTCTATGTCGTTACCTTCAAAAAGTTGATCGGGAGACGGAACATATCCCAGAACTAAATTAGAAGTGGGGTTGACTATTGGCGGTTCTGGTGAGGGTGGTGAGGGTGGTACTAAGTCCGGGGGTAATGTACGGGTGATAGTGCGATCGAGGGTTAAAACTCGATCGACAGCAGCAACAACGGGATTGTCTAGCGATCGAAATTCGGGGCCTTGAAAGTCTTTTGGATCCAGGGTTGGGGGTTGCCGTGCGGGATCTTGTATTTCCGTAGGATCGATCGAAGTGATAGTTACAACCTCAGGGGGAGTTACAACATCAGGGGGAGTGATAGTTACAACCTCAGGGGGAGTTACAACCTCAGGGGGAGTTACAACCTCAGGGGGAATGACAGTTACAACATCAGGGGGAGTTACAACCTCAGGGCGAGTGACAGTTACAACCTCAGGGCGAGTGACAGTTACAACCTCAGGGCGAGTGACAGTTACAACCTCAGGGCGAGTTACAACCTCAGGGCGAGTTACAACCTCAGGGGGAGTCGCAGTTACAACCTCAGGGGGAGTCGCAGTTACAACCTCAGGGGGAGTTACAACCTCAGGGGGAGTCGCAGTTACAACCTCAGGGGGAGTCGCAGTTACAACATCAGGGGGAGTTGGCGTTGGCGTCGGAGGGGGAGTTGGCGTTGGCGTCGTGTCGATCGCGGCGTCAGTCGAAAACACAATATTACCAACACTACTAGAACGCGGAAACGACTGCGATGTAATGCTAGATTGTCCCGTTGTAATTGCACCCGCCGTACCGTTGCTAGCAGCGTCCCCCACCACAAACGGTTGAATCGGCGTCCCTCCATCTCCCCCTGCGTGCACAATTGTAATTTTGCCACCACCCGCGCCGCCAGCAGTAGAAATGCTAGCAACTCCCGTCGGCGACAGTGGGGTGGAAAAAGTACCCGTAGCGCGGAAAAAATTGCCTGTTATTGCTGTCACCTCGCCACCGATGCCACCTGTACCGCCTTGGGCATTGATAAACTCTACTTGAATATCGCCGATCGGATCTAAGAACACATTGCCCGCATTTCCGACTATACCGCTAGAGTTAATTTGTCCGGCCGTAATTGAAGTTATCGCCTTAACCGTTATGTTACCGCCACTGTTTGCCGATGTATTCAAATTGCCTGCGGTGAAGTTATTACCGCTTGTAAAGAGAATTTCTCCGCCATTAGTAGTAATATTTTTAACATTTATATCGCCCTTGGCAGTAATATCGACTTTGGCTGCGGTGACATCTCCCGATAAATTGACTTTTTCCGTGTTTAGTGCTGTAAATTGTTGCGCGTTAATTGTCGAGTTTCCTGTCACATTGCCAGCATTTTCGATCGCAAGGTTTCCTAATTTGCTGGTGGCACCCACCGAACCGTTGAAAGTGATGCTGCCGCTACCGGAGGCTAGAGTTAAGTTGCGGGCCGCATCAATACTGTCGATCGCACCTCCAAAGGCAATATTCCCCCCGGCTGTACTCAAGATCGCATCTTTCGTCAACCCGAGAACACCGTTAATATTTATATTGCCCTGATTAGTAGTAACATTGCCACCTAACTTAGTGCTGCCAGCAGCAATATTAAAACCCGAATTGCTCGCAATATTACCGTTAGTGAATTCCGCCTGCGTTGCGGTAACATTTAAAACAGAAAGTGGTGCTGTTCCTCCGATATTTCCTTGTACCAGCACATTGCCTGTAGCCGCATCTAAGTTCAACAAATGATTACCGTCGATCGCACCAACTATCTTAATATCTCCGCCGCCGGTACTGAGATTAATATCGTTTCCGAGTTGGATAGTGCCGTTAAGGGCGATCGGGTTTTTATTGGTATTGATGCCAGAATTTAAATTAATTGTGGAAGCGTTGAGGGCGATACTGCTGTTGTCATTGCCCGTCAGAGTGCCATCAAGTGCGATCGCACCAGTTCCCGTTTGAATATTTACGGGGTCTAAAAATGTGAGATTATTAGGTATACTAACCTTGGCGGTGCTATCCGAGCGCCCGATCGCGATCGAGCTAAATCCATTTTGAATCAAATTAATTTCCGATGCAGTCAAATCTAAAGCGCTAGTATTGTTATCAGTTCCGCCAACCGCAATATTTTGTCCTGCGGTTGCAGGTTGTAGCGTTAACGCACCAGTACCAGAAACATTTCCCGAAAAATTAATTTCACCGGCTGTTAAATTCAGCGGGTTACTACCTGCCGATAAAGTAGAACCGAAAGCAATTGTTGCATCCCCCAGTGTAAAACTTACAGGAGCTTTTAATGTCACCGGAGCGCTAAAACTAATGTTATCATTAGTTGTGGTGATATTTCCGCTAACCCCAACAGTTCCCCCGCCATTTTGAATAAATGCACCGTCTAAGTTCAGGTTTTTCTCAATATTGAGATTCACCTTATTGGTAATTGTGAGCGTGCCGTCATTGGTTGTTGTTACAGTTCCTTTGAGATTAACATTATCACCAGCAATACCGAGATTGCCAGCCACGTTAACTGTATTATTGAAAGTAATGTCGCTGCCTGCGAGAATCGGATTATTGGCAACAGTCACAGCCTCTGCATAAGTTTGACTGCCAGTTGTAGTGACATTCCCGCCTAAAGATATCTTGCTGTTGGCAGTTAAACTTGTGAGAGGAGTTGTTTCGCCGATCGCACTTGTGAAGGTAAGATTACCGCTAGCGGCATTCGCCGTCAAATCGCTGCTACCGTCAACAGTATCGTTGAAAGTAATGTCGCTGCCGGAGAGAATGGGATTGTTAGAAACAGTCACAGCATCTGCATAAGTTTGACTGCCAGTTGTAGTCACATTGCCATTAAGTTGAGTTGTGCCCCCAGCATCTGTGGTTAAACTCGTGGCATTGACTGTTTGATTAAATGCGGTTGTGACTGTAGAGTTAGCTGTTAAATTGCCGATCGCACTTGTAGCACCAACTGCACCATTGAAGGTAACATTACCAGTACCCCCATTCAGAGTCAAATCGCTGCTGCCGTCTACAGTATCGTTAAAAGTAATACCGTTGCCGGAGAGAATGGGATTGTTGGCAATTGTGACAGCATCTCCATAAGTTTGACTGCCAGTTGTAGTCACATTGCCATTAAGTTGAGTTGTGCCACCAATATTAGTCGTCAAACTCGCGGCATTGACTGTTTGATTAAATGCGGTTGTGCCTGTAGAGTTAGCGGTAATGTTTCCTAATGCCTTGGTATTGCCAACTGCACCATTGAATGTAATATTACCTGCACCCCCATTTACAGTCAAGTCGCTGTCAATGTTAGTGGCATCAACAGTATTATTAAAAGTAATGCCGCTGCCGGAGAGAATGGGATTGTTAGCAATTGTAACTGCATCTCCATAAGTTTGACTGCCAGTTGTAGTCACATTGCCATTAAGTTGAGTTGTGCCGCCAGCATTAGTCGTCAA